>UQXS01000139.1 GCA_900545125.1 uncultured Ruminococcus sp. | reverse complement strand
TAAAGTGTGGACTCTGTCCCCACACCCCTGCCAAAGGGGAATACATCCCCTTTGGCAGGGGTGTGTGGGACAACGTCCCCACTTAAACTACTGACATACATACATCACAAAATATTCATAGAAAGGAAAAAATATGACGCTTATCCGCCTTGATAAATACATATCTGAGCGAACCGAGCTCACACGCAGTCAAATAAAAAAGCTTGCCGCCGAAGGACAGATCCTGCTAAACGGCTGCATTGAAAAGAAAACAGATACAAAAATTGATCCTGAACAAGATTCAATATCAATATCCGGCAGGAGAATATCATGCCGGCGTTTCAGTTACTTTCTTGTAAATAAACCGGACGGATATGTCTGCTCCACAAACGGAAATGACGGCAGATCTGTCCTCGAACTTATACCGCCGGAAATGAGAAAAAAGGGTCTGTTTCCAGCCGGACGCCTTGACAAAGATTCGCTGGGAGCAGTCCTTATAACCGACGACGGAGACTTTGCCCACAAAATACTCTCCCCTAAGAGTCATATCCCTAAAATTTATATTGTGAAACTTGACAGACCATTTCAAAACAAATATATTGACATATTCAAGAATGGAATAAAATTAGCCGATGGTGAAACCTGTCGCCCCGCAAAGCTTAAACCTGCGAAAAACTGCGATAAATTGGCGTTTATTGAACTTTCAGAAGGAAAATATCATCAGATTAAAAGAATGTTCGCCGCCGTTGGAAATCATGTGAATATTCTTATGAGAATTTCACTGGGAAATCTGATTTTACCCGAAACACTGGGATTTGGAGAGTGTATGGAATTATTGCACAAAGATGTTGAAAACTTGCTCAATTGTCCGGATTTTGACCTCTTTTGCGAAAGTTTAAGCCCCTTTTTTTCGGCAATTTTAATAAACAAATAATTGTAACTTTGGTCATTTAACATCTTGAAAAATTCCTGAAAGTTTGGTATTATATTATTATAGCTGATAGTATGATTATAAATGATAAAAATCCACTGTCGGCAAGAAAAAATGAACTGGAGGACTGGATTAAATGGCAGGTTTAACACTTAAAGGCATTTATAAAAAATATCCGGGCGGCGTTGTTGCTGTTACAGATGTTAATTTAGAGATAAGAGATAAGGAATTTATCGTTCTCGTAGGACCGTCAGGCTGCGGTAAGTCAACTACTCTCCGTATGATAGCCGGACTTGAAGAAATTTCAGAGGGTGAGCTTTACATCGGCGACCGCCTTGTAAACGATATTGCCCCCAAGGATAGAGATATCGCAATGGTTTTCCAGAACTATGCCCTTTATCCTCACATGACTGTTTTCGATAATATGGCTTTCGGACTTAAGCTCCGTAAAGTTCCAAAAGATGAGATCGAGAGAAAGGTAAACGAAGCTGCTAAGATCCTTGACCTTTCACACCTCCTTGACAGAAAGCCAAAGGCTATGTCAGGCGGTCAGCGTCAGAGAGTTGCTCTCGGAAGATGTATCGTTCGTTCACCTAAGGTATTCCTCCTCGATGAGCCTCTTTCAAATCTGGACGCTAAACTCCGTGCTCAGATGAGAACCGAAATTGCTAAGATCCATAAGAAGCTCGGTACTACATTTATTTACGTAACTCATGACCAGACAGAAGCTATGACAATGGGCGACAGAATCGTATGTATGAAAGACGGTTTCGTTCAGCAGGTTGATACTCCCCAGAACCTCTATGAAAGACCTATTAATAAATTTGTTGCAGGATTCCTCGGTTCACCTCAGATGAACTTTATTGACGCTGTTCTCAAGGAAGAATACGGTCAGTTTATCGTTGAATTCGGTTCAGAGGATTCAAGAGGTCAGAGAGGCGTTAAGTATCAGATCATCGTTCCTGAGTCAAAGGTTACTCCTGAACTCGGCAACTACGTAGGCAAGGAGATCATCCTTGGCGTTCGTCCTGAGAGTATCCACGACGAAGAAATGTATCTTTCAAACGCTTCTACAGGTGTTATCGACTGTAACGTTGAAATCACTGAAATGATGGGTGCTGAAACTTACCTCTATCTCCTTTGTGAGGGAATTCCGCTTACAGCAAGAGTAAGTCCGAGATCCACAGCTAAATCCGGCGATGACATCAAGGTTGCTATTGATCCTAACAGAATTCACATCTTTGATAAGGAAACTGAAAAGGCTATTGTTAACTGATTACTTTTTTCATATTTATCCTTTCTATCGCATTTCTTCTTTGAAATGCACAAAACCGCAGCGGTAATGCTGCGGTTTTTGTTTTTATCGCTTCTTTTTTTCGTCTTTTTTGGTTTCCGTTTTCTTTTCACGGTCATCATGATCGTCGTCGTCATCCCCCATAAGACCGTCAACCACATCGTCTACGGCATCGGTTGCTCCCTCGATAATGTCGTCTCCTGCCTCGCCTGCGCCGTCGATAGCATCGTCAATGCGGTCTCCTGCGGAATCTTTGTCCTTGTCCACATCTTTCCTGTCGTCGGTAACGGCTGAACTTTCACGGTCAGATGTTCCTGAATTATTTTCCGATCCGCACGCTGTGAAAGTTGCACAAACCGTCAGGAATATGGAACATATTGCTAAAAGCTTTTTCATACAATCATATCCTCTGCTTGAATTTGCTGCGGATTGTTTTTCCACAACATATTTTTATTGTTTACACATTTTCCCCGTTTATCCACACACTTTTCAACTTTTCCATGCTGTAAAAATATGGATTTTTCGTCAGTACTAACACTTTCAACAGAGTTATCAACAATTGAGGATATTCACTAACACTCTATTCAACATCCTGTTGAAAGTTTCTTCACATAGTGTGGACAATAATTAGGATTATATTGCTGTATTTTTTTGGTTAAATTTTATTTGTGTCAAAAGGCAGAAAACGATGTATTTTACAGTATTTTTATGCATAATTACAGATATAAAACGATTCCTCAAAACAAAATAAAAAGGACGGCATCAGCCGTCCTTTTGCTTGCTTTACTTTATATCCGCATGATGAGCCTGAAGCGATTTAACACCGAAATGCTTATTCTCTTTCAGAGCCTTTATGCCCTCTGCGCTTGCCTTAGCGGCAGCCATTGTCGTGATATACGGAACTCTGTGCTTGATAGCAGCCTTTCTGATATAGCTGTCATCATGAACACTCGATTTTCCGGCAGGCGTATTTATAATAAGCTGAATCTCTCCGTTTGCTATCTCGTCTGCTATATTCGGACGTCCCTCGTATATCTTGTAGATCCTCTCGCAGGGAATTCCTGCTTCTGCGATCATTTTATAGCACTTATGTGTGGCAAGGATCCTGAATCCAAGACTATTGAATGCCTTTGCGATATCCAGCAGTTCAGGCTTGTCTCTGTCACAGATGCTGAGAAGAACCGTTCCCTCCTCCGGAAGCCTCGTCTGAGTAGCCTCCTGAGCCTTGTAATAAGCCTCTCCGAATGTAGGTGCTATACCGAGTACCTCTCCGGTAGAACGCATCTCAGGACCGAGAACAGGGTCAACCTCAGGGAACATATTGAACGGGAATACTGCTTCCTTGACTCCGTAGTGAGTTATCTCCTTGTCACGAAGCGCAGGAACAGGCGACGGCTTTCCTGTAAGACCCGAAGTAATTATCTCCGTAGCGATCTTCACCATGTTGATGCTGCATACCTTAGATACCAGCGGCACGGTTCTTGACGCACGTGGATTGGCTTCAAGGACATAGACCTTATCGCCCTCGATAGCGTACTGCATATTCATAAGACCGCATACGTTCATTTCAACGGCTATCTTTCTGGTGTACTCCTTGATAGTTGCCACCTGATCTGCTGTCAGATTCATTGACGGGAGAATGCAGGCTGAATCTCCGGAATGTACACCGGCAAGCTCGATATGCTCCATAACGGCAGGAACAAAGCAGTTCGTTCCGTCGGAAATAGCGTCAGCCTCGCACTCTGTAGCGTGGTTGAGGAAACGGTCGATGAGGATAGGTCTGTCCGGTGTTACGCCGACTGCTGCGCCCATGTAGACTTTCATCATTTCGTCGTCATGAACGATTTCCATTCCTCTTCCGCCCAGAACGTAAGAAGGTCGAACCATAACAGGATAACCTATTCTGTTGGCGATTTCAAGAGCTTCTTCAACATTTACAGCCATTCCCGACTCAGGCATGGGGATATCCAGCTTTTCCATCATAGCACGGAAATGATCTCTGTCCTCGGCAAGGTCGATAGTCTCCGGAGTTGTACCGAGAATATTTACGCCGTATTTTTTAAGATCGTTTGCAAGATTAAGAGGTGTCTGTCCGCCGAACTGAGCTATAACGCCGACGGGCTTTTCCTTTTCGTGGATACTGAGAACATCTTCAAGGGTAAGAGGCTCAAAATAGAGCTTGTCAGATGTATCATAGTCGGTTGAAACCGTTTCGGGGTTGCAGTTTACGATAATTGACTCAAATCCCAGAGATTTGAGGGCAAGTGCGGCATGAACACAGCAGTAATCGAACTCAATACCCTGACCGATTCTGTTCGGGCCGCCGCCAAGTATCATGATTTTAGGCTTGTCCGTATTGACAGGACTCTTGTCCTCGTCAAGATGATATGTCGAATAATAGTATGCGGAATTCTCCGTTGCGCTTACGTGAACGCCCTCCCATGCTTCCTTAATGCCGAAGCCGATACGTGCGTTTCGGATTTCTTCCTCGGTAACGTCCAGAAGTCCGCTGAGATAGCGGTCTGAGAATCCGTCAAGCTTAGCCTGTTTGAGAACATCCCTGCTGGGAACAGCACCTTTCATTGCAATAAGGCTTTCTTCCTCGTCAACGAGTTCTTTCATCTGTTCTAAGAACCAGCGCTTTATCTTCGTCAGCTCGTGAATCTCCTCGATTGAAGCGCCCTTTCTGATAGCTTCATACATAATAAACTGTCTGTTGCTGGTAGGAACACGGAGCTTATCAAGAAGTTCTTCCTTTGTAAGCTCGTTGTAGTTGTTTGCGAATCCAAGACCGTAGCGTCCGGTTTCAAGGCTTCTTATAGCCTTCTGGAAAGCTTCCTTGTACGTCTTGCCGATGCTCATTACCTCGCCGACAGCCTTCATCTGAGTGCCAAGCTTATCTTCAGAGCCCTTGAATTTCTCGAAAGCCCAGCGTGCAAATTTGATTACAACGTAATCGCCGTCCGGATAATACTTGTCAAGAGTGCCGTACTTTCCGCAGGGGATATCTTTAAGGGTAAGTCCGCAGGCAAGCATTGCCGAAACAAGAGCGATAGGGAATCCGGTAGCCTTGGAAGCAAGAGCAGAAGAACGTGAAGTTCTGGGGTTTATCTCGATTACTACGATACGTCCGGTTTCAGGGTCACGTGCGAACTGGCAGTTGCATCCGCCGATAACGTTGATAGACTCGATAATTCTGTATGACATATCCTGGAGTTCTTTCTGAACATCCTCCGGAATAGTCAGCATAGGCGCAGAACAGAAAGAATCGCCGGTGTGAACGCCGATAGGGTCGATATTTTCTATAAAGCAAACAGTTATCTTGTTGTTGTCGGCATCTCTTACGACTTCAAGTTCAAGTTCTTCCCAGCCGAAGATGCATTCCTCAACGAGAACCTGATGAACAAGAGAAGCCTGAAGACCTCTTGCACATACGACTTTAAGTTCGTCCACGTTGTAGACCATGCCGCCGCCTGCGCCGCCCATTGTATAGGCAGGACGAAGAACAACCGGATATTTAAGCTGTTCAGCTATCTTTACAGCCTCGTCAACGGAGTAAGCGACCTGAGAACGGGGCATTCCGATACCCAGATCAGCCATGGCATTCTTGAACTCGATACGATCCTCGCCACGCTCGATGGCATCTACCTGAACGCCGATAACCTCAACGTTATACTGTTTGAGAACGCCTGCCTTGTCAAGTTCGGAACAGAGATTAAGTCCGGACTGACCGCCAAGATTAGGCAAAAGTGCATCCGGGCGCTCCTTTTCGATTATTTGTGTAAGTCTTGCAAGATTAAGAGGCTCAATGTAAGTTATATCAGCAACATCAGGGTCTGTCATGATAGTTGCAGGGTTTGAATTGACAAGTACGATTTCATATCCAAGCTTGCGCAGAGCCTTGCACGCCTGTGTACCGGAGTAGTCAAATTCGCACGCCTGACCGATAATAATAGGACCGGAGCCGATAATCATGATTTTATTGATATCCTGTCTTTTTGGCATATTAAACTCCCAACCCGTACTAAGGTACGTTATAAAATTTACCTCTGGAATTTCATTTCAGGGCATAACTTCTTACTTTATATAATAACACATAATCCGTGAAAATGCAAGTATAAAATCTAATTTTTTATAAAAATCTCCCCCGGATTAAGTTATTGTCATTAATTTTAAGTACCCTGTCCCTTATATCTCTGTCAGAAAAGATTTTCTCTGTGGATATTCACTATAATTCTTTTCATTGTCCCTTTATGGGGCAATGAAAAGAATTAATACTGGGATTCCAAAGGGGATGTACTCCCCTTTGGCAGGGGTG
>UQXS01000138.1 GCA_900545125.1 uncultured Ruminococcus sp. | reverse complement strand
ATAACATAAAGCATATGGTATATGTGACGTTCAATATGCCCTGGATCGTTAATAATATACCATGTATGAGACAATAAAGTCCTCACGAAAATGCAAAGGAAAAGAAAAGATAAATCAAATTTTTCCGAAACTATTTACTTTAGCATAAAAAAGTGATATAATTGAAATGAAAACATTCTACGTAATTCAACTACTATGGAGGTTTACCATGAACAATTCTCCAAAAGAACTGCTGAAATTCATTGAAGAAAACGACGTTAAATTTATTCGTCTGACTTTCTGTGATATGTTCGGCAGTCTGAAAAATCTTGCAATAATGCCGGACGAGCTTCCAAGAGCTTTTGAATACGGCATTCCTTTTGACGCTTCCAGCATTTACGAAGGATGCTCCGACTTGCTGCTAATGCCTGATATATCCACCCTTTCTGTACTCCCATGGCGTCCGAAATCGGGACGTGTAGTCCGCTTTTTCTGTAGTCTGAAAAACACCGACGGCTCAGACTACATCGGCGATATGCGCACGGAACTCACAAATTATATCAATCAGCTCCGCCTTGATGGATATTTCTGCGAAATGGGAACAAAATGTGAATTCTATCTCTTTGAACTGAACGAATGGGGCGAACCTACAAAAACACCTCACGACAACGGCGGATTTATGGACGTAGCTCCTCTTGACCGCTGCGAAAACGCCAGACGTGAGATCTGCCTGTCTCTGGAAGAAATGGGAATGAATCCACGCAGTTCCTGCCATAAACACGGCCCTGCCCAGAACGAAATAGAATTCCGTGAAAGCGAACCCGTTACTGCCGCCGACAACATGGTTCATTACAAAACTGTAGTAAAATCAATCGCTGCCCAGAACGGTCTTTTTGCTTCTTTTATGCCAAAGCCTCTTGCAGATGAACACGGCAGTGCCCTGAGCATCTCCCTGAACATAAAAAAATCAGGGGAGAATCTGTTCCACCCTGATTTCAATGAAATGTCACACAACGGAAAATGCTTTATTTCCGGTGTTTTAAGGCGTATCCGTGAGATAACCGCATTTCTCAACAGTACAACTAATTCCTACAGACGTTTTGGCATAGGATATGCCCCAAAATATGTTGACTGGTCATGCGAAAACCGTTCGCAGCTTATAAGACTTCCACGTGCTGTCGGTTCTCAGCCCGGAATTGAAATACGTTCCGCCGATGCAGCCTGCAATCCGTATATCACATTCAAACTTATACTTGCAGCCGGCATGGAGGGAATACGCAGCGGCGACTGCTCACTTCTGGAAAGGACAAGGAAATCTACAACAGCTCCAGGCGAATTGCAGGCACTGCCCCATTCTTTGAAAGAAGCAGCAGATATCGCCGAGCAGAGCAGCTTCGTAAAAAACACGCTCTCCCACGAAACCAGAAAAAATATCTTCCGGCAGCTTGATGAACAGTTGAGAAATTACGATCTTGCCCGTAACAAAGATGAATTTGAGGACAAGACCTACTTTAAATTTATTTAGTCAGTTTCTATAAAAAAGTTTTCAGAAATCTGACTTTAGAAAAGGATATTCGGAATATGAACAGAGTTCTAATAGTCTCATCCTCAGCGGAAACAGCTTCCACACTTGAACAGTTTCTAAAAACAGACGGATTCAGCCGTGTCACTACTGTCTCAAGCGGCAGCGAAGCCCGGAGGTTTATGCGTACTGCACCGGAAATCGGTCTTGCTGTCATAAATACTCCGCTTTCCGACGAATTCGGTCAGGAACTTTCCGTAATGATCGCCGAGGAATACCACACGGGCGTTATTCTTATATGCGGAAACGATATTTCAAACGACATTGCAGAATACGTCTGTGAAAGCGGAGTTTACGTTGTTCCACGTCCTGTAAGCAAGGTGCTTTTTTCGGAAGCCGCCGAACTGTCCGCAGCTTCCCATGGCGGATTTGCCAACCTGAAAAAGGAAAGCTCCGATATAATGATGAAAACCGAAGAAATACGTCTGATAAACCGTGCCAAGGCAACACTTATAAAATACCTGAAATTCACAGAACCGCAGGCTCACCGCTATATCGAAAAGCAGGCAATGAACAGCCGGCAGACAAGACGTGAAACTGCTCTGCGCATACTATCCAACTACGGAATCAGGTAATACCGCATAACAAAAAATATCCGCCCTGTAAAGGACGGATATTTTAATTTGCATCATATTAAATTACTGCTCGGACTTATCTTCGTTAAGTTCTTCAATGTCCTCGATTTTAAGATCGTCATAATCGAATTCAAGAAGCTCGTTGCAGTTCGGGCAATTGATAGAGCCTTCCTCAAGCATTCCCTCATCAAGAAGGATCGTATCGCCGCAGGTAGGACAATTTATCTCGTATAACTCATCATCATCTTCGTCATCGTCATATTCATCAAAATCATCGTCGTCGCCGTCATCTCTCCAGTCGTCCTCGTCGCAGCTGCCGCAGTCGCCGGAGCATTCAAAATCTTCATCATCATAGAAGTCGTCCTCAACAGAACCGAGATCCTGATCGAGAATATCACAAAGTTCTGTAAGCTCATCCACCTGTGACTGAAGATCGTCAACATAAAGCACGAGTTCAGACATAACCTCTGCCATTTTTGTTATGGCCTTACCCTCTTTTGTTGTGGTATCAAGTTCAAGACCGGCAAGAAGTCCCTGAAGATATGACATTTTTTCATTAAGATTCATAATAATTCCTCCTGCAAATAAATTTTGCGGTAATCAGGCTCTTGACATATACTCGCCTGTTCTTGTGTCGATCTGGATCTTTTCCCCCTCGTCAATAAAGAGCGGAACTTTTACTTCTGCTCCCGTCTCAACGATAGCAGGCTTTGTAGCGTTTGTAGCTGTATCGCCCTTGAATCCGGGATCTGTCTGTGTAACGATAAGCTCAACAAAGTTGGGCGGTTCTACTCCGAACACTGTTCCCTTGTAGGAAAGGATCTTGCAGATCATTTCTTCCTTGACAAACTTGAAGCTGTCTCCGAGAATAGAAGCGCTGATCGGTACCTGCTCGTAAGTCTCCATATCCATGAAGTAGTAAAGATCGCCGTCGTTGTAGCTGTACTGCATATCCTTTCTCTCAACATAAGCCGTAGGGAACTTTGCTGTAGGGTTGAAAGAAGTTTCAACTACTGAACCGGTAATGACGTTCTTATACTTTGTTCTTACAAAAGCTGCTCCTTTTCCGGGCTTAACGTGCTGAAATTCAATAACCTGAACTACCTGACCGTCAAGCTCAAAAGTGACGCCGTTTCTGAAATCTCCTGCTGAAATCATTAGAAATACCTCCGTATAATTAGACTATAATAATATACTTACATTTTACCACATTTTTTTATTTTTTGCAATACCCTAAGCGATATTAATTCAAAGATATTAACTTTTTTGCACATTTTGTCAGATTTTCGCATCCGTTTTCGGTCAAAATGACAAAATCTTCAATACGAACACCGAACTTTCCCGCCAGATATATACCCGGTTCAACTGTAATGACAGCTTTTTCGTTCAAAACCGACTTGTATCCGGGAGAAGCATTAGGAGATTCGTGGATCTCCATTCCCACGCCGTGGCCAAGTGAATGACCAAAATATTCACCATAACCGGCTTTTTCAATTATCTCACGGGAAACATTGTCAAGTTCCGCACCGGTAATGCCTGCTTTTGCTGCCCTGATTCCGGCAAGCTGTGCCTCCAGTACGATATTGTAAACCTTTTCCATTTCCTCCGACGGCTTTCCGACACAGACCGTTCTGGTCATATCGCTGTGATAGCCGTTCCAGACAGCTCCGAAATCCATGAGAACGAATTCTCCTTCTGCCACTTTTTTATCGGAAGGAACTCCATGCGGCATTGACGTATTTACTCCTGACAGAGCAATCGTCTCAAATGAAAGATCTTCCGCTCCGTGAGCGAACATCAGGCGATTCAGTTCCAGTGCGATCTCACGCTCCGTAACGCCTGCTTTGATAAACGGGAGGAGTTCCTCATAAGCCTTTTCGGCAATCTCCTGTGCCTTTCTGATAGAAGCGATCTCCTCCTCGTCCTTTGTCATCCTGAGCTTTTTTATGGCATTGCTCAGATCATCCGAACCGTCCATCTCGATATCCTGAAAAAGGTGCTTGTAGCTGTTGAACAGCTTTACGGTCAGCGTTTCCGACTCGATAGATACCTTTGATGCTCCGTGTTTTTTCAGCAATTGTCTGACTTGCGGATAAAACTTTTTAAGTTCAACAACCTCCGCATCCGAAACGGTTTTGCGTGCCTTTTCAATATAGCGGAAATCCACCAGAAGATACGACTTTTCAGGAAACGCAAGAACAAATCCGGCAGAGGACTTCATTCCCGTGAAATAGCGCCTGTTAATATCCGACGTAATAAGTGCGCAGTCGGTGTCGATCTCCCGGAAAAGCTTCTCAAATCGTGTCAAGCTTCGCACCTCACATTTCTGCAAGTGCCTGTATTGCAAGAAAATAGCTGCCAAAACCGAACCCGCTTATGCTTCCCTTGCATACAGGAGCAATTACCGACTTTGAACGGAATTCATCCCTTGCAAAAACATTGCTGATATGTACCTCAATACACGGGATCTTCACGGCTGCAATAGCATCCCTGATAGCATAACTATAATGAGTATATGCTCCGGCATTGATAACCACGCCGTCAAAGGAATTTCTGGCTGCATGAAGCTTATCTATGATTGCCCCCTCATGATTTGACTGAAATATCTCGCACTCCAGTCCCTGATCTTTTGCACGGTCAATAATGCTGCTGTTAAGATTTTCAATCGAATCGCTGCCGTAGATTCCCGGTTCACGCTCTCCGAGAAGATTGAGGTTCGGTCCGTGAATTACAAGTATTCTTTTAATCATTTGTTTTTCTCCTGTTCGTTATAATATTTTCTGGGAAGAAACGGCTTTTCGCACTTTCTCTTCACCTTAAAGAATGTTGTTTTCTCATGTTCGATAGGTTCAACATAAAGCATTTTTATGCCGAAAAGAGCTGCTCCGAGAACATCGGTGTATATCTGATCGCCCACTGCTGCGATGCTTTTCTTCGGAAGTCCCATTTTAGCTTTTGCCTCACCGAACCCCTTTGTAAGAGGTTTTTTCCCCTCACTGACGAATTCCAGTCCAAGCATATCCGCAAACGGTCTGACCCTCGGAGGATGATTATTCGAGACTATCATCAGCTTTATGCCGCTTTTTTTCATAAGTTCAAGCCAATCGAGAACTCCGTCACCGGGAACCGGATTATCATGAGTTGTAAGTGTATTATCAAGGTCAAGTATAAGCCCTCTGATGTCCAGTTTTTTAAGGATATCCGGTGTAATATCAGTTACCCGCCGGAATGCGGCTGTAATTATTGCTCCCATAATACCTCCTAAATATAAATGAAAAAGCGAACCCTTCGGGTCCGCTTTTATCAGCACGATCAGTCTGCAAGATCAATACTTGCGCTTACGAGCTGCTTCAGACTTCTTCTTGCGCTTTACGGAAGGCTTTTCGTAATGTTCTCTCTTGCGAACCTCAGCGATGACGCCATCCTTTGCACATGATCTCTTAAATCTTTTAAGAGCTGTATCCAAAGACTCGTTTTTACCAACACGAACTTCTGCCACTTAACTTTCCCTCCCTTATTCAGAGGTTTCCCGGAATTACTTCCGGGCTCTATACTAATCATCCCGAAGGACGCCAGTCAGCATATACCCTGAAGGACAGCAGATATACTCAAAATAATATAATATTATTTTATCATAATTTTTCTTGGTTGTCAAGGCTTTTTTTCAGACTTTAAAATTTCGTTATTTTGCAACAATATTAACAAGTTTATTTGGTACATATATCTGTTTAATGATATTCTTGCCGTCAACAGATTCCTTGACTTTTTCATCTGCCATTGCCTCAGCAATAACTGAATCCTTGTCGGAATCCGGCACGATGTTAAGCTTTGCTTTCAGCTTGCCGTTTACCTGTACAACTATCTCTATGGTTTCGTCCTTGCAGAGAGCTTCGTCGAATGTCACCCAACTCTGCTCACTGAGGATCTGTCCGAAATTATTGCTGAATATCTCTTCTGTAATGTGCGGAGCAAAAGGATTAAGCATGATGCAGAAAGTGCGCAGTTCTGCCCTGTTGATGCTTCCGGCTGCATAAATATCATTGATAAGCGTCATCATTGCGGCAATTGCGGTATTGAACTTCATTGCCTCTATATCCTCTGTGACCTTCTTCACGGTCTTATGGAATTTAGAGCTGAGTGCATCGCTGTAGCTGTCACCGTCAGTAAGGATATCCTGTAAGCCCCATACTCTGTCGATAAAACGCTTGCATCCCTTGATGCTGGATTCGCTCCACGGAGCTGCTTTCTCGTAGTCGCCCATAAAGAGAACATAAAGTCTGAGAACATCTGCACCGTACTCGTCAACAACATCGTTGGGGTCGATTACATTTCCTCTGGACTTGGACATCTTTTCGCCGTCCGGACCGAGAATAAGTCCCTGTGCGGTTCTCTTTGCGTAAGGCTCCGATGTATTCACATACCCCTGATCG
>UQXS01000137.1 GCA_900545125.1 uncultured Ruminococcus sp. | reverse complement strand
GGAAACATTCATCCATGCAAACAAGACTGCGATCAGACACTTAGAAAAAATCCAGCTTCAAGGATATCACTTTGACGAATTGATATTATCCCTGAAACTGGAGATAGACACATTGAGAAAAGAACTAAGCTTTTCTTAATGTTCTTGAAATAAGTGTATCACAAATCGCAGAATTTGTCAAGAAAAATTTTTGTCGGAGCTATCCTGCTCCGGCAGAAAGGAGGAATACATGGATTATTTGACGGTCAAGGAGCTTGCCGAGCTTAAAGGATGCTCCGGACAATATATCAGAAAACAAATCGCCGTTGGAGCAATTAACGCTGATCAAGTCGTGAATGAAGCAAATGGACACATAAGCTATTTAATACCTGTTTCTTTATTATCAGAAGAACTCCAAGCCAAGTATCACAAACAGAAGCGAACAGAAGCTGGAATTATGCCTGAAAAAGTTGAATCCGAGGAGCCTGTTAAAGAGCCGGGATTAAAATATCGTTCCAAAGGCACTAAAAGATCCTTTGACAGCTTTTCTGCCGGGGAACGTGAAATAATACGATTCTGGATTGATTTGCTCAACGAATGGCAGGCAGAACGTTCCAGGCGAAAGGACAAAACGGAGTTTGACAAGATCTTCGTTGCTCATCAGAAATATATCAATGCTGATATTAATATCAGTCCGGATATACTCTACCGGAAATACTCGGCGTACAAAAACGAATGCTACGAAGAGCTTATCGACAAGCGTGGAGGCTGGAACAAGGGCAGGAGCAAGCTTGCCGACGACAGCATAATATGGCAGAGTTTTCTCGGTGTTTATCTTGAACAGGTAAAGCCGAATATCAGCTTGTGCCGCCGTATGGTGTGCGCATATATCGCCGAGAAATACCCGGAACTTACGGCGGAAATTCCGTCGGCAGCTTGTTTCAGGCGGAAAATTGAAACGCTGCCGTTTGCAGTTCTGGAATACTCGCATAAAGGCGCAAAGGCTATGCACGATCACTGCGTACCTCATGCCAACCGCGATAAAAAAGCGGTTTATGCAAACGATGTGTGGGTTATGGACAACTACACGATAGACGTTATAATCAAGGAACACGAGAACTCGGAAAAAACCAAGCGTCTGTACATCACAACTGTTCTTGACGTGAAATCCAACGTCCTTGTTGGCTGGAACATCACAGAAAGCCCCGATTCAAATTCGACGCTTGACGCCATGAGATTTGCGATGCTGAGATTCGGAATACCGAAGATCCTTTATTTTGATAACGGTCGAGAGTTTACGACCCTCGATATCGCAGGAGAACAGCGAAGGCGAAAAGTTGCAAAAGACAAAAAAGGCGATATTCCCCTTACAATAGTCGAAAAACTGGGGGTAGAGCTGATTTTCGCAGAGCCAACCAACGCTCAGGCAAAGGTTGTGGAACGCATCCACAGGATCATCAAAGAGCAGTATTGTACTGCACAGTACGGCTACTGCGGAGGAAACGTTGTGGAACGTCCGGAAATACTCAAAAAGAACATCAAGAAAGGCAATATCGAAACAGAGGCGGAGCTTCGCGAGACATTCGCGGATTTTGCCGACAACGTCTATAACGTTCAGCCCTACGGCAGCAGCGAAGCGAAATACAAAGGCATGACTCTGATCGACGTATGGAACGCTTCAATTGCCGAAACGTCAATCAGAAAAGCAAGCGCGGAAGTCCTCGACCTTCTCATGCTCAGAAATGCCGGATTCCAGAAAATCAAGCGTGACGGCGTATTTATTACGTATCACGGCGAAAAAATCTGGTATTACGATAAAAAGATAACATGGCAGCATATCGGTGAAAAGGTCTGTGTGAGATATGATCGGAACGACCCGTCCAGTGTCAGAATTTACGATATGGACGACAGATATCTTTTTAGCTGGGAATGTGCGGACTGGCTGATAACAAGGTATTTTGACGAAAGCAAGGACAAGATTGCAGAGCTTGAACGAGGAAAATCAGACGTCACCAAACAGATAACGGCTCGTGCAAAGGAGCTTAAAAGCGGCAGTGATCTCACACGAAAAAGTGGTCTGAAATATATTGCAAGACAGAATGCCGGAAAATTCAACATTCAGATGCCGAAAAATATTATTCCGGTTATTGTTAATGAGAACTTTACCGAATTAAAACAAGCCGTCGGAGCTGAAGATATCCCGGTAGAAATAAATCTGCGCACGATAGCTCAGAGTGCGGCAGGAAGGAAAGGATGAAAAATATGCATACGCCTGAACAGCAGGAGCTGCTTGCTAAAGTAGAGCAGCTCAAGCGTGAGAAAAAATATTCCCAGAATGAAGTTGCAAAAGTGATCGGAATTTCCGGAACAGCCTTATCACAGGTAAAAAATGAAAACTATCCGGCTGATCCGCAGAGTATCTTTGATATAATAGCAAATTATTTTGGCGTCAAGGAAAAAGCAAAGCTGACATATACGGAGATCGATTACGCTCCTACAAGCATCTCGACTAAAATTTATGATATCATCAACGTGTGTCAGGTCAAGGGCGGACTTGCTGCCGCTGCCGGAGACGCCGGGATTGGCAAAACAAAAGCGGCTCAGAAATTTGTCAAGGATCATCCTACAAACAGTATTTTGATAACGGTTAATTCATGTTTTACCAGTATAAAAAGCCTGCTCAAGATCATAGCTGAAAGGATCGGAGCATCGGCGGAACGGTCACGGGATGAGCTTTGGTTCTCGATCGTAAAAAAGCTTTCCGACGGTATGGTGCTGATCTTCGACGAAGCACAGCACCTCACTCTCAAAGACATAGAAGTGCTGAGAAGTTTCTCCGATTACTTCAACGATAAAGGTCAGACATTGGGCATCTGCTTCATAGGCAACACCGATACGCTTACACGGATCGGCAGCAAGAAAGCCGAATTTGCTCAGATCGCTAACCGTACCAAACAGCGCAAAATGTATCTGAAATCAGAAATTCAGCGTGATGACATTAAGAAGCTTTTCCCTATTCTTGAATCTGAAAACAAAGAAAAGGAAATTGATTTTCTTTTTCAGGTCGCTCAGACCGAGCAGGCTCTCCGCGGCACTGTGAACTTATTTTCAAACGCTTACGACAACAAGAACTACAGCTATAACGGTTTAGTCGCTATGGCAAGATTTATGGATATAGAAATATAGGAGGTCGCATGAAACACGGAAAATCGCCGACAAAGGCACAGAAGGAATTCATATATTCCAAAGGCAAGAATCCTAACGAATGGCTTGTTATAAAGGATACAAGCGAAGAAATGCAGCTGATTTCAAGATGGTTCGGGAAAAAGGATAAAAGAATAATCAGACTTGTCAAGGAGAAAACACAATGAAAAAATATATAGAAACGCTTGCAGCCGGGCTGATCGCCGGAGCTGTGATAATGCAGCTGATCAACATGGCGGTTGAAAGCCTGATCGACCGTCAGCTCCATATGGGAGGAGAATTCCTGCTCCCGGTTCTGATCGGACTTGTCGGATATATCGGCTGGAACTCAGCCGACGCGTACTTCAAAGCGGTAAAGCACAATGAGATCTACCGCAAAGGCTTTGATGATGGAACGAAAATACATAACTATCAGATAGTTATTCCGTTGGAGGGCAGCGATGAAAGAAAAGAATCTGCGTGAAGTCCTTGAAAAATGCAGCAAGACAGAATTGATCAAGGCAGTACTTAAAGCCTCGGAGCTGACCTACGCTACATTTCCCTGGCTGGAAATGATCGATGAAATAAGGCTTGGTGAAATCGAAGCTAAAATCGATGCTAATCTTGACGAAAGCAAAAAGTTAAGCTGCAAGTTTAACGAAATATATCAAAATCCTAACAGATATACTGACAATGATGCATTAAAAATCCGCATTGCTCTTGCCCGAAATCATAAAGAATGGAAACAGCTGAACAGTAAGCACGATAAAATTTCAAAAGAGCTATACGGATAACAGCCGAAACAGCGGAGAAAAATCCGCTGTCCGTTGGGAGTGGTCGCCCAACGCTGACGATGGCAGACCGCAGAATTTTGAAAACTGAACAGGAGGAAAAATTATGACGTCAAAAAGACTTACAAGCAAATCAGGCATCACGATCCCGAAGGATATCCGCCTGCGTCTCGGCTGGCAGCCGGGAATGTCGGTGGATATGGAAACCACAGGCGACGGAGGGCTTATTCTCAGACCGCACGTTGACCGCTGCCGTTTCTGCGGAGCTGCGGAGAACGTCCGGAGATACAAGGATGTATGCGTTTGCGCATCCTGCTCCGCCGAGATGAAGGAGGCTGTGTGATATGAAAATTTCCGAGATCGTTGACCGCATGGCTGAGATCAGGCAGGAAAAAGCGGCTCTGACCTCAGAGTACGACAAATTGCAGGCGCAGCTACAGATACTTGCCGAGTGCGATCTGACCGATACAAAATTCAAATCAGTCAGCTATCCCGGTACAAACGGAAATGCGGCGACCGTCACAACATCCGATACCGTATCGGTAATAGCAGGCGAACTGCTTCAAAAAATTTTCGGCAGCGTTTATCCGTCTATGGTTGAGCAGAAAACTACATACACTCTTAAAGCTCCGGCAAAGCGCATCCTTTCTTCAATATGGCACAGAGAATACTGCAAGGGCAGCGTTGCGGAAATTGTCGGCGGTCTGAGCTGTGACGATAAGGCTAAAAAGGTGCTGTTGAAAAAGCTAAAGGGAATCAATTTCGATAAGGATAAAGAAAATCTTGTCAATTATGCCGGACTTTCCGAAGCCGACGCTTCAGATACGGCGTACCTCATAAACGAGGCTGCGGCTTGGGAAAATATGTGTACATTTATCAAGGTCAATAACGACGGCAGAATCAGCGATGAAATTCTTGCCGACGTTATAACCAAGGTAAATTCCGCAGTCAATGTTTCCAGAGAGATTAAAACAAAAATTACTGTCGGGGGTGAGGACAATGAAAACGCCATCACCGACAAATGATCCTCTTTTCGATCGCTTCTGGAAAGCATATCCCAGAAAAGAGGGAAAGCCAAAAGCTCTGAGGACTTTTGAAAAGCTGAAGATCACAGAGGAAATGCTGGAGCAGGTTCTTGCAGAGCTTGAACGTCAGGCAAAACTGAAGGATTGGAAGCATATCAATGTCAAATATATACCTCTGGCACAAACATGGCTGAACCGCCGGGACTGGGAGGAGGATCAAAATGGAACAGATCAGAGATCTGATACCGGAAATTCCGAAGATCAATACGGCTCTTTCATATACTGAGTATCTTCAGCTTAAAGCTGATTCGTACAACAGTAAACCGGGAAATCTTACCGGATATGAATGCCCGATATGTAAAAATAAAGGATATATTGAGAAAATTGTTGATGACAGCGAGGTACTTGCGGAGTGCAAGTGCCTCAAAATCCGTGATACACTTCAGAGAATAAAGGACAGCGGTCTTGAAGAATTGCTCCGCTGCTGTACTTTCCGTAATTTTGACACTACAGAGGAATGGCAGAAAAACATTAAATCAGGAGCAATGCGCTTTTCGGAGCAGGATAAGGGCTTCTTCTACATCGGAGGTCAGAGCGGCTGCGGAAAAACTCATCTCTGTACTGCTATTATCGGAGCAATGATAAAGAAAGGAAAATCAACCCGATATTTCGTCTGGCGAGAAGATTCCACGATTTTAAAAGCTCTTGTTAATGATAAGGAATATCAGCCTGCTATAGACGATTTCAAAAAAACTGACGTGCTGTATATAGACGATCTGTTCAAGCAGTCAAACGTAAGCGACGCAGATGTAAAGCTTGCTTTTGAATTAATTGATTATCGTGCAAGAAATAACCTTATGACTGTTATTTCTTCCGAGCTTAACATTAATGATCTTATCGAAATTGATGAGGCTCTTGGTGGACGTATTGTGCAGTTGACAAAGGGGAACAGGCATATTATTTCAAAAGACAGGGCAAAAAACTACCGCCTGCGAAAGGAGTGATATAATGGCGACAATGACAAAGAGGCTCTATACGCTGGCTAACAGTCTGGGACTTGTTGATAACGGCAGCAAAGAAGATCCTTTTCATCAGCTCGTTTACGGCTTGACCGGAAAGGATCACGTCAGTAAGCTTACCCCGAATGAAGCGAGAGCAGTTCAGGCGGAGCTTCAAAAAAGGATGCGGCTGAAAAATCATGATAAGCCTCTGAAAAAGAAAACAGTTATTAAAGAAGATATTCCCGGAATGATGACGGCTGCACAGCAGGGATTGGCTTGGCGGCTTGTATATCGTCTCGATGAGCTTGAACCGACAGACGCTTCCGTTCCGGAGCGTCTCATCGGAGCGATAGAGAAAGTTCTCGGCATCACCGCTGCAAGAGCCGATCCGTTCCGCTGGGTAAATTTTGAGGACGGCACAAAGCTCATCGAAAGCCTGAAACGCTACGTCCGCAGCGCAGAACGCCGTGCAGTCAAAAAAGGCGGTGATGGGTAGTGGATATTGATAAGCTTACAAGTATAGAGCAGCTACGTGAAAATCAGAAAGAACTCGCAGAGGTTCTTGGCATAGAAGCGTATAAGAGACTGATTAAATATTACGGCGGAACTCCTCTTTATGTTCAGAAAGCCGATTCCGTCATGAAAGATA
>UQXS01000136.1 GCA_900545125.1 uncultured Ruminococcus sp. | reverse complement strand
ACGTGAAATAGCTGTTCTTATAGATATGCTGAGAATAATTGACAATCCGCTGTCAGATATTCCGGCAGCAGCGGTAATGATGTCTCCGATGTTTATGTTTACAATTCAGGAACTTGCCTATATCAAGTCACTTGATAAGAATAAGCCGATTTATTCTGTTCTTCTCGGCTTGTCGGACGGTCAGTATAAAGAATGCACAGACGGTGCTCTTATCGGCAAATGCCGTGATTTTCTGGGATTTATAGATTCTTTCCGGCTGAATTCAGTAACCATGACTATAGGTGAACTTATAGGTCTTATATACGATACCACCGATTTTATTTCCGTTATGGAGATAAGCAGTGACGGGGAGAAAAAGCGTGCAAATCTCCGGTTGCTCATCCAGTATGCGCAAAACTATGAGGGAGCTTCTGCGTATGAGGGAACGGGAGGTCTGAGCGGATTTCTCCGGCATATTGACAGGGTGCTGGAGACCGGTGACTATCCGCAGGGAAAAGTTTCTGCCGCATCAGGAGACTATGTTGCGATACAGACTTTACACGGCTCAAAAGGACTTGAATATCCGTTTGTATTCATTGCCGAGACATCACGGAAATTCCGCTGTGATTCGCTGAATGTCATGTTTTCGGATGACGGGCGCATAGGATATAATCTGTATGATCCAAAGCTGATAAGGCGTTACCGGACGTTTCAGCAGGTCATGCTTTACGAGGAAGAGAAATCAAAAGTCCGCAGCGAAGAAATGCGTCTGCTATATGTCGGAATGACAAGAGCAAAGCAGAAGCTTTTTATCAATCTTAAAGCTGGAGAGAAGTCTCTGAAACGTGCGAGAACCTGTATTGACAGGATAAAGCTCAGCGGCGGAGATATTTCCGAGACAGTATACTCTGCCGATATGTTTTCCGACTGGCTGTGGGCATCGCTTGTCAGACACAAGGAATTCAGCGATATATTGCAGCAAATGGAAGTTGATGTTCCGGAAAACTGTATCTGTTTCGATGATAAGCTTTTTGATACGGTGATCGCAGAACGAGGAGAACTTCCTGCACAGGCGCAGCAGGCGGAAATCACTGAAAACGCCTCTCCTGATCCTGAAATATGCAGGGAGATAATGCAGATGATCGGTATGGAGTACGATCGTTCATTGTCAGATATGCCGGCAAAGCTCAGCGTTACGCAGATAACCAGAAAATTCAAGAAAGAGGACGAGGAGTTCGATTTCAGACTGAAACGTCCGAGATTTATTTCTGAAGGCTCACGTCTTACGGGGGCAGAGCGTGGAACTGCTATACATACATTTTTTCAGTATTGTGATTTTGAAAGTGCAAGGAGCAATTTCGATGCAGAGCTTGAAAGAATGATTGGCATGGGATATCTCAGCCGGATGCAGTCAGAAGCTGTAGATAAAGAAAAAGTCATGGCGTTTTTTGAGAGCAGCCTTTACCGCCGCATGACTGCCGCAAAAAATATCTGGAGAGAAAAGAAATTTATGGTTGCGATTGCGCATCTTGACATTGAAAATTCTCTTATGGGACTGCTTAAACGTTCTGACGGAATGATAAAAGGAATTGTAGATATGATGTTTGAAGAGGACGACGGAACAGTCATTGTTGATTATAAATCCGACAGGGGAGTCAGTGCAGCAGATCTGGCAGAGCGTTACCGCACCCAGCTGCAGTTGTATAAATCGGCAATGGAATTAACGCTGAAAACAAAAATCAAAGAGATATATCTTTATTCAATAGAACTAAAAAGGGAAATCCCTATAATTCTGTAAAAACTTATGAAATAAACTAAACCGTCATTCGATTCAGGATGACGGTTTAGTGTGTTAAGAAAGTAAAATATCACTAATAATGGGTTTCCAAAGGGGGATTTCCCCCTTTGGCGGAGTCCAGAGGCAGCACCACTGGTGGGGGGCGGGGCAAAGCCCTGCTTTAGCCTTCGGGCGCTCTGCAAAGGGTGAATTTAAAAACAGTCCAGTGGACTGTTTTTGAAGAGGGAACGCCCTGTAAGAGAGGGCGTTCCCTTATTTTTTTACAAGATTAACCGTCATCCATTTCTGGATGACGGTTAAGAAAGGAGAAGATGTGGAGAATTCTTTTAATAAGGAAGCGCTTGTGTCAGGACTTTTTTTCCTGAAGAACGAGCGTTATTTTTATATCCTGACCGGATCTGTAGAGCTTGAGATTTATCGTATCTCCTGCCTTGTACTGGCTTATGATCTCGTTAAGTTCAGCTCCGGTCGTAACAGCCTTGCCTTCAACGTCGATAATTACATCGCCCTGCAAAATTCCGGCAGTTTCGGCGGCACTGTCCGGAAGAACCGAAAGGACATACACACCCATAGGAAGATTGAGGTAACGTGAATAAGTTTCGGTTATGTCGCTGGTAGTTATACCGATCTGCGGTCTGCCGGTGACATATTTATAATTGATAAGATCGTCAATTATCTCTTTTGCATCGGATATCGGGATTGCAAATCCAAGGCCTTCAACGCTTGCGCTGCCGTAATTTGAGGACATTTTTGCGGAATTTATTCCGATTACCTGTCCGCAGCTGTTGAGAAGAGGTCCGCCTGAGTTACCGCTGTTGATTGCAGCATCGGTCTGGATAAGGGACATACTTTTTTCGTTTACTGAGATCTGACGGTTAAGGGCGGAGACTATTCCGCTTGTAACAGAACCAAAAAGATCGAATCCCAGCGGATTTCCAACAGCAATGACCAGTTCACCGACCATAAGATCGTCGCTGTTTCCGATAACTGCCGGTTTGAGACCGGTCTTGTCTACTTTCAGAACGGCAATATCCGTTTCAATATCATAGGCTATAATTTTTGCATCCATTTCACTTTCGTCACTGAAAAGAATGGAAACATCGGTTGCTTCTCCTGCATGATACTCGCTTGAATCGTATACGCAGTGAGCATTTGTTACAATATATCCGTCCTCGGAAATAATAAATCCTGTACCTGTGCCGGTTGCTTCACGTTCCTGAGTGCCGGAGTTCCAGCCGAAGAAATCATATGATTCCTGAGTGAATTTAAAGGTTGACGATACTCCAACAACTGATGGCATGATCTCATCAACTATCTCCGGTATCGGCTTTGCATCTTCACGGGAAGCAAGCTGGATAAGGCTGGGCATATCTTCTTTTTTATGGGAATCTGCTGCATCCGCATCATTTTCGGAATCAGAATCACCACTGTTTTTTTCAGCATCTTTTTTGTCGGGATCAAATTCTGAAATTTCAGTTTTATCCTTGTTATCCATGTAGATCTTGTAACCCTGAACAGATCCTACGCCGACAATAGCAAGGCAAAGAACGAATATTACAGATTTAAGGAAAAAGTGTCTGCGTTTCTTTTTGGGTTTCGGGCAATTTTCGGAAGTATATGTGTATGAATTCAAATCCGGTGTGATTTGTTCGGATGGTTTCGGACTGTCATAATAATTTTCATAAGATTTGCTTCCTATGCTGCCGATATCGGACAAAGAGTCTGATTCGTTTATAATTGTGTCCTGATTGTCGTTATCAGGATTTGTAAATTTATCTGTCATAAGAACTTCCTTTCATTGATGTAATGAGTTTTTCAGCTCTGTATCTTATATTATAAGCTTTTATGTGATAATTTTATGATAGCCTATGGAAAAATAAAAAAAATCGTTCATACTGATATCAACATGAAAAAAGCTCCCGTAAGTCCGGGAGCTTTTGTATCATTATTTTGCTTTGGCTTTATCAGTGAATTTCTTGCCGTAAACCAGAAATCTTTTGTGAGTTCCTTTGCCAATCTGACCTGCTTCATCATACGCGCGAACATCAAAGGTGAATTCTCTGCCGTTTATCTCACGAAGTACGGCTTCTGCACGGACAGACATTCCTTCCGGCGTTGCTGAAGTATGAGCGATATTCAGCAAAGTTCCCACGGTAGTTTCGTCGCTTTCCAGAAAATCTGCCAGACAGCTGCACGCAGCCTTTTCCATAAGCATTGCCATCACGGGAGTAGCCATGACTTCAAGAGTGCCGCTTCCCACATTTACAGCAAGATCATTTTCCGTTACTGTCAGTTCAGCGGTTCCTGAACATCCGGTTTCGATATTCTTCATCTGTTCAATCCTCATCTTCACTGACAGGTGAATCGGAGTAAATATCACCGATCACACGGTCGTAAGTAAGTTCGTCAAGTTCTTCAACGTGTTCTATTGAAGGATCGAATGCCGTAGAGTATATCGGAAGTTCCTTCATATAGTCCATCATTTTTTCAATGAAAGTATCTCTTGGTGTATCAATTATATCAAGGATAACATACGGAACATAGAAGAAAGAGAACTTTTCATCGGGAATTTTTGAAAAATCCGCATCATAGTTGCTCCAGAAGAAGCAGGTCTGCTCGTAAAGGAGACTTTCCCTCTCTTCGGTAAGGTCGATGTCATTGTATACGCTTGTTTCATTTCTCAGTGAGGGGAAGTGATCTCCTACAAAGAATACAAGTGTGGGTTCGTCGATATTTTTAATCTGATTCAGAAAATTGTCAAGAGCTTCGTTAGAAGTCTGTATCCACTGGAGATAGTTGCCGAATTCGTCATCAGGATCTTCACCAAGGTTGTATGGCTGATGATTCTGCATGGTAGTTGTGTGGATATACATTGGTTCGTCCGAATTGTTAAGCAGGTCGATAAGCTGATTGAAAATAGTAGCATCATCAACGTATGTGCCGTAGTGATTTACGTCAACGGTGAAGTCTGATTCACCTGTGGAGTCGTCATGGAAGTAAAGATTCTGGAAGCCGAAAAGCGGATAAGTACTTTTTCTGCCGTAGAATGTCGGCTGGAACGGATGGACATATGCGGTGTTGTAGCCCCAGTCATTGTAATACTGGGCAAGAGCCGGAAGATCATGTTCCTTGTTGAGTTCTCTCTGCGGCATATTAGGATCGTTAAGACCCTTTACCGGCAGACCGAAAAGAAGCTCGAATTCGGCACGTACTGTCCAGCTTGCAAATGTAGGAGTTATGATGCGTCTGCTTTCTCCCTCCTGACAGGCTTTGTCAAATTTTGCATAAGCCTCATCGTTGATCCTGTCGTCCAGCTCGTCAAAAACACGGAAATCCGCAAATGATTCGCTCATTATAACGATAACGTTAGGTTTTGTTCCGCCGTTGAAATCTCCGGTTTCAACGATATGTACATTCTGGGTGCTGTCCTGAACATTCTGAGAACTGTTCTGGATATCTTCAACGTGCTTTTTGCTGTAGTTTTCGGGTTCTTTAAGTCTGTGTTCATAGTCCTCGGAAAGTGTCTGGAGAAGGAATCCTATAAATCCGTTTTTGTTGAATTTATCGTTGATCTTGCTTTGCCTTATTGTATATGTATCGTCAATGCCGAATGCCGAGTAAGCGGTTCTGTAGAAAGGAGGACACATAACGAAACCAAAAGCTGCAAGAATAAATACAGCTCCGACGGATACTCTGGGGATAGGCTTCCATTTCACCTTGGGATTGAAATAAAATATGAGGAAAAGTGCTGCAATGACAATCAGATAGCATAAAACAAGATCCCAAGTGATCTTTATGTATGCAAATGAAGTCAGACTCTTGACGCTGCGAACCAGCTTCATATCTGAAATTATAAGATGATTACCGTTGGTATTGTATTTGAAACGTTCAGTGGTAGCCAGAGCAACATATATAAAACTCTGGATCAATACAGCGATCCAGCCTGTTCTGAATAAAGCCATGAAAAAGGCGAAGATAAGGTATGTTATGATAAGACCGAAGAGCATCGGACCGAAGTGATGCCCCCACATATTAAAATATCGTGTAATGCTGCATCCCTGAATTATTTCTGTCATTGACAGTATAAAAAGCGGAAAAATTATAAGCAGCGCATAATTAAATTTTTTGTATTTTTCTGTTCGTTCTCTGCGCATCTGGTTGAACACCTTTAATTTTTTAAAGCGTTCTTTCTTTTCGGGAGCATTGACTTTTTCTTTCGGTTTTTCGGCAATATCCGGCATATTGCCTTTTACCACGGCAACCTGTTCCTTTTTGATTGATTTACCAGCCATTTGTTATCATCCCTTTTAATAGTTTTATCATTTTTATACTTAATTCCCAAAAACTCCGGTTAGTATCTATAATATATCACAAAACAAAATAAAGTTCAAGTAATATCAAAAAATATCACAATTCTGTAATTATTTTCGGCGTATTAGTAATACTATACTGAAAAATGAGTTCTGTTTTGTGCAGATTTGACATAAATTTTGCTTTATATAACCATTCCGCCATTTACGGCGAGAATTTGTCCGGTGATATATTCAGACTGATCCGATGCAAGAAAGGATGCGGCATCGGCTATATGTCGGGGTTCTCCGAAGATTCCGAGGGGAATATCCTCACGTATCAGGTCGAGATCTTCCGAAGAATATCGGCTGTTCATTTCAGTCATAATGAAACCGGGCGCAATGCAGTTTACCCGTATTCCCGACGGAGCGACTTCCTTTGCCAGAGCTTTGGTAAAGCCGATTATTCCGGCTTTTGATGCAGAGTAATCGACTTCGCAGGATGCTCCGCACTGTCCCCACATTGAGGAAATATTGATAATGCATCCGGATTTCCGGCTGATCATGGACGGC
>UQXS01000135.1 GCA_900545125.1 uncultured Ruminococcus sp. | reverse complement strand
CCAGGGTCTCGATGCAGTTCATGTCCTGCACCAGCACCTTTTTCCGGCTCAGCTTAACCGCCGACGCCGCCAGAAATCATTCGATCAACGACATTGTTCCCGGCACCGCCAACGCCGATCACCTTGATATTGACTGTCTTGTCTGTATAATTCTCAGGCATTTCGATCTTCTCCTATGCAGCTCAATCAGTTTTTCCTTCCGTGCTTTCGCAGGTAAAACGATAATGACTGGAGCCGTCGCTTTTTATGTTGATGCAGTTCAATTCTCCGGTCATCAATTCAAACGCATCCATGATCCTGTGAACGATACATTCTTTATTGATTGCGGGATTGAGAAAGACGGTGGCTTTTCCATTTTTAATTTCAACACGCCCGCGGGGATAATAGTTAAATGGTCGCCCCGCCGTAATGCTTCTGTCAAAACGTCCCCATTCCAGCCTGTGGTTGAAATTATTGCCAGATTTTGAGCTGAACCGCACCAGCTCCTTTGACTCGCCGTTTTTATCGCAGGCAGCCGAAACCGTAATCAGCGCCGGAGCTTCCGTATCAGAATCTGTACACCAGAAAATACCTTTTTTCATACAGGCCCCCTATTCGTCACCATTGTCATTCTGCTTTGGCCAGCCCTGAACCCGATAAACGCAGGAAACGATATTGCCTTCTTTCATTTGCACATCGTCTGAAAATTCAGAATGCAGTACAGCATCATATTCGTTTCCGAGGCAGGAAAGCGTATAAAGGATGTCGGACTCGTCAAATCCGAGCTGAGCCGAATCCTCATAGATTTCAACAACCTTTCCACTCAAAATAATATAAGCGCTCTGCTCAGAATCAGCATCTCCCGATGCAGATAACACACCTGCCGGAATCACAGATTCCGGCGCCATGGAATGCCGCGCAGCATTGTTGTATGCGTCTTCATCTTCGTATACTTCGGGCTTGCCTGCGCACTCCAGAATAAGCTCGAAATCCTGCGCCTCATTCATTCTAACGTCTTCAGGAAACACATTATGTGTTTCGATTGGAATGGGGAAATTAACTTCACCGTCTTCCATCCAAGCGTTCAATTGTCCGTTTCCGTCATGATCCGGTTTTGAGATCCATTCTTCTGGTCTGATAATCATAATACGCGTCTCACTCTCATCGTCTTCTGTGTGCTTATTTTAACGCGAGCAACGCACCAAATAAGGTGCATTACCGCTGCCGTTTCAGCAATCCTTCCTGCTTTCATCCGTATTTTCAAACAATTCAAGAAATTCGCAGAAAGAAATCGCTGCGCGACCCGCTTCCGCGGCATCAACGCCCTGCTTTGTGTGGGGATTCAAGGTATATTTTTTGTGTGTTGAACCACACATTGCAAAATACGGCCGGTGAAGTATCACATACCCGGATCGCCTTAAAAGAGAAAATGACCGATCCGTCATCGTGTCAACATCCACCACGTATTCTTTATCAAATTCATCGGGTAACTGCGGAAGAGTCCTGCGCTCAAGCATTTTTGCAATCAGAGAACATTTCTTTGTCGTTTCCATTTGCGGCCTTCTTTCTGTTTTCGACTTTTTCTTGCATATTAAAAGCACCCGTCGGTACGATGAGTGCTTTGATAACTCCATCGTTCAAACTTTCGCATCTTTTCCTTTTTGCCTATTCATGATTACCAACTGCTTCCCCAGACTTTTTGATTTTGCAAGCAGCCTATGAAAGTCGGGATACTCATTCATGTTTCCGGCATCAATGAGCATTGGCCATTTTTCATGGTTCATATTGCGAATGTCTTCAAATCCGTTCCAGAATTTATTGACTTCAATATAGCAAGCATAATCAAGGAGCTTCTTATCCTGCTCATTCAAATCAGTTATAGAACCCGGCGCATCGGCGCAGTGCCAGGTAAAGCCGCCGTCTGAGCGAAGTGCTGTTTTACACGAATCCGCAAAGGAATCACAGGGCTCGTATTTTTGGATAAACTCCTTGAGATAAATCCGAAAGGTCTGTGTCAATCCCGAACCATTCGTTTTCTTTTGAAAATCCCCGAAAGCATAATATTTTTCCGAATCCTTGTAATGAAGAAGCCGTTTTGAAAATGCATTCTTCGAATCGTACCGATAATAGATAAGGCTTTCTTCCTCCTCGCATAGCTGCATATTTCTGAATAGTAAAGACACGTCGGCAGCAGTATTGTTTCTACAGTCGGTTGCTTCATAAGCACATTCCTTGCGATGAGGCTGTCTTCTTGCGGTAATTGCGTACGGATGGCCGGCAATTTCAAGTTTGAGTATGATTCGTGTATTCACCGAAAGCGGAAATGCCTCCGTACAGTCTATCAGGCTTTTGTTGTTCGTAGCCAGCCCAATTGCTTTCGCAATACCGTTTGCATCAGGAACGGTAATCGCGGCAACCCGGTCACGGAACAGGACATCAAAATGTTCGATTTTTCCGAATTGTTCAATTGTCAATTTTTTTAGAATCAAACACTGCGTCCCCCTTTCTCCCTCGCAGCAGACGCATAATACGTCATTGTTCGCGTGCAGTACTACGCGCAGAAGCCAATCTGTTTTGTTTTTGGCTTTGTACTTGCCTTCGGGAGTTCGATATCCTCAGATGTAATTGTCGTAATATCTTCGCTTCCGACAGAATCGAAATCCATTGTCAGCAATCGGGTCGCCTGAGCCATCTTCGCCTTTTCGACTACATTTCTGACATAGCGGCCGTTGCCAAAATCGCTTCCGGTTCTTGCGGCGTCAAACAGACCGTAAATTTTTTCAAATGCTTCTTTTGTAAATTTCAGACCTTTTTGCTTTGCAATAAGCTTTGCTATCTCACAGAGCGATTCCGTGTCATAATCACTGAACGGAACATGATAAGCAATTCTGGATCTGAGTCCGGGATTCTTTTGAAGAAAGCTCTCCATCTTGTCCGGATAGCCCGCAAAGATAACAACAACATCGTTGCGATGATTCTCCATCTCCTGGACAATGGTATTAATTGCCTCGTCACCGAAAGAACCGTCTCTGTCATCAACAAGAGAATAGGCTTCGTCAATAAACAGCACACTTCCTTGTGCCTCTTTGAATTTTTTCTGAATCGTTGGGGCTGTCCATCCGACATATTTACCCACCAGATCGCCGCGTCCGACCTCGATCAGATTCCCTTTCGAGAGGAGATTGTTCTCCTTCATGATCCGCGCAAAAAGCCTTGCAACGGTAGTTTTTGCCGTCCCAGGATTGCCGGTAAAAATCATATGCATTGCAGGATGATCGTTTTTCATTCCCTTGTCCGCAAAGAGCTTCTGGGCTTTATAATAGTTCAGCGCCTGATTGATTACTTTCTTTGCTTCGTCAAGACCGATCATATGGCCCAATTCGTCATAAGCCGAGCCTTTGGGCGCCGCTTTTATTACCTCGCATTTGGCTGTAACAACATCTCGATACTGCGGATATACCACAGTCTTGAGCTTATTGTTATACCAATCGTCAAATAAGTTGTGAAGATCGGGTGCAAGATAGCCTTTTTCGGCCTCAAGCCTTTCAAACAAGTTTTTGTCTGTTCGGATTTTACGATCTTTTGCCAGCCCTTTAAGAAACTCTTTTGCACATTCTCCGGAAACAAACTCCTCCTTGAATTCAACAATACTTGTATTGCCGAGATTCTCATAAAAAATATCTTTCGATGTGGTACACTCACGCGGAAGGCAAAACACCGTAAGAACCTGATGGCGATATTTTTTCATGGTCTCGCAAAGGGCTTCAATCGTGTCCCTGCCACAGTCTGCATAGTCATCCTCCGTGTCATCGTTCGCCAGGTACCTGACAATAACTGCTCCACCAACGGCGCTTTTATATAAGCAATCATAAATCATGCACGAAAAGCTTTCGCCGGGGCTGAAATCCAGAAAACAATAGCGTTTACTATGCAGCCTGTTATTGGCATATAACGCTTGCAGAAGGATCCGGTACATCCCTTTTCGTGTCTCGCGGTCATCTGTCTGAATCATATAATGGACGGGATGACCGATGGCATTCTGTTTCGCACCTCCTGCATAAATGCGATTCAGTTCAGGGATAAAAGTGTCCTTTGCAAGAAATCGCCCGGCATCTTCGTATATAGATTCTTTATCGCAAACATCAAGAATTCTCTCTCCGTATGTAATTCCTCTGCTATATCTGCCGTTAAGCTTGTCCAGATCAAACTGTTCAAGGACTTCATCGTCATCGCGAATATAATCGTTTCTGCTGGCGCAGCTAAGCATATTACGGAGAGAGCTAAAGGTTATTTCATCAAGACAAATTTCTTTTAGCTCTATTTCAATCGTTCGGAGATATTCGGAGATCAAATCAATTATATCGGAACAATTCTTCACGATAGCACCGACAGTTACCGTGCTCTCCGAAGCATCGCTTACAAACAGATATGCCCTGCACTGCTGAAGCTGATTGAAGGCATTCGTTTTCATCGAGATTTTTCGTACCTTCTCGCGCATTATTCTGCGGCTGTCATTTTCCTCTGACCACTTTTCGGCATTTGTAATGCCTTCAAATTTATAGAATTGCATCCTGCGCACCTCCGGATTCTTTTCTTTGCAATTCAATGATACCAAAAGCAATGCACCGAATTTGGTGCATAATCAACCGCACACGATAAAACATCCGCTCTTAACAATATGATCCATGGCGCTCCCCGCGCACTCAATAAGGCACATTATTCCTTAATCAGCAGAATTCACTGCCGCTAGCATTTCATTTATTCTCGTCATTGCAGATAATGTGCATTTACGATTATATTTTGCTTTCATTTCATCAATATAATACTTACCACTTCTATATACGGCAAATTGTATGGTATAGCTCATATTTTCATAATTCCAATGAAATATCGACACTTTATCATTTTTTATTAAATCTCGCCTTGAAAAAACGCAGTTATGTTGAAATATTCCTTCCCTCAGCAATTGCTCTGATGTATGCACTCTCTGTAGTGCATTTGGAAAACAATCGTTCAATCTTTTTTTCAAATTATCAAATTTTGACGGAGTAGTAACCAAAAGCGCGCTTTGTTCTGCTCCGAGCTGTTCTCTCATCGTGAACCATTGTGCCAAGCTGTCATGAGCTTCTTTCAGTTTTTTCAAACTGCTCCTTAGCTTGATTGGTGTATTGCCTTCAAGGCTCATACGAATATAATCCTGAATCGTATCATCATATTCACGCTTTGAAAAACCTCGTTCCTGTATATAATAGTTTGATAAAAATTGTTCTACAGATTTCGGGCTGCTTATCCCATCAAAGAGGTTCTTCAGGTCAATACATTTTCTCACTGTTTGCGGAGTTAATTTTAAAAGAGTTGAAAAATCCTGCTTCCATATAAACGGCGAAAGCTTTGCAATCATATATCCTACATTCATATCGATTTTATTAAAATTAATATTCAAGCGCTCCGTTTCAGGCACGGAGGTCTTGAAAAAGTCCGCCGGGGTACGACATTCCAATATTTTTGGCAATGAAACTGATGGAAGAAAGCAGCCACACGCGTTTATAGTCCTGCTTATATCGTTTAAAATATACTTCTTTTTGGATTTAGCAATCATTGAGAAGAAACTTGTTGTGAACATTCTAAATTGAGCATTGCTCAGCAGATTCCGATTTACTCGATAATTAATACCTTCCGTAACCATCTGATCGTCGCCATATCTGTTTTCATTATATTCTGTTTTGTCCCAATATCCATACAAGGTGCTTTTGTTGCTGAATATATCAGATTCCCAGATACCTTTGTTGCTCTTGTAGTATAATGGACCCAATCTATGTTCAAATAGCTGAACGAGTGGCCTGTCTAAAATAAAAGTTGCAGCAATATGCTTCCCAAATGTCCTGTGATAACAGACACCTTTTATATCATGAAAATCCAAGCACCATCCATTACTGCTATCAACATAATAATGAGCACACTGCGGTAATTCCCACTTGTTTTTTCCCCAAAGCTGCTTTAATTCAGTCAGGTGACTTTTTTCAGTTTTAGGAAACTGTGATTCCAATATATTTCGGAGCGTAAGAATTTCTTCTTCATCGTCTTTATCCAGACTGTAAAAAAAGTACTCATCCTTCTTTCTGCGTGATGCTGCTGATGAACCAAAATCTAGCGTACGCGCGCACACGTCATATGTGTTCTTTAAGATTTCCTTGATCTCTTCTCTGTATATTATTTGTTCCTCTTTCATATTACACCGTTACCCTTGCAATCTTCCCCCAAGGTGGGTTAACCTCGTCATTATTTAATAGCCACAGAACAGGAATACCCGCTGCAAGCTTTTCCTTTGAAAACGGTGCAAAACCATCCGTTAGAATGATAATACAGACAGGGAATTTGTCCTGCATATGTTTCCGGACATATTCAAATATAATCTGAAAATCCGTTCCGCCACCACCGGCGGGCTTGATGATTTTGAATTCCGCCTCATTTGTAAAGGGCTTCGGTGCAATGATCGCCGCGTCAAAAAAGCCGAGCCAGCCCTTGAGCTTGCCGTCAAACTGATCGATCGCGCCCTTTACCTCGGAATACGCCGCCGTTATCATACTGTCTGACATTGAAGCAGAAGTATCTATCATAAAGAGAATATCTTCGACCAAATCATCCTTATCATTGAAATCCGGAAGGAAAAACGGACTTTCGTCAAGCCTTCTGTCCGGTGGCATAAAG
>UQXS01000134.1 GCA_900545125.1 uncultured Ruminococcus sp. | reverse complement strand
AGTCAGCGCAGATACGAGAATGTGTGCCGTCATCGTTGTCAGTCCATTCTGACATAGCATGGTCGGAAGTCTCGGTATATCCGCAGTCAGCGCAGATACGAGAATGTGTGCCGTCATCGTTGTCAGTCCATTCTGACATTGCGTGCTCAGAAGTTTCTTTTACGTTACAGTCGGAACAGATTCTGGAATGTGTACCGTCACCATTGTCAACCCAAGAACCAAAATTGTGATCCGCAGATGAAGATATATCCTCATATCCGCAATCCGAACATATCCGGACAAACGTATCTGCACCCGTATTTGTCCACTCGCCGTAATTGTGCGGAGCAGAGTATTCATCTCCGCAGACATTGCAAACAATCTTGTGGTAAACAGGATCATCTGTCTTTGTTATCTGATAGGAATGTGACGTATCGGCAAGAATAGTGAATACTGCACTGAAATTGTTTCCGCAGTCAAAATTGTATGTGATCGTCGTGTCATCGGGAATAATTATACCGTTTTTTATTTCAGCACCGCTCAGGCTGCTTATTTTGCTTGTATCAACGCCGAGAGTTGCCCAAGCACCGCATGACGGTTCGCCAAGATTACGGATATTTCCATCGCAGCTGAGGATTTCAAGCTTCTTGTTCCGGCTGATATCAAGGCTGATAATGGAGTTGTTTCCGCAGCTGAGAGAGGCAAGTTCCGTAAAATATTCTATACCTTCAAGGCTGGCGATTCCCGTAGAATCAACGTCGATTTCGGAAACAGCGGATATTTCGTTTTCGGAAAGGAATCCGTCGCTGTTTATGTCGATATTGGCGGTGATATAGTCACGGAAAGAACCGTCTGGAAAATGCTCTGAATCAACAGCGATCCCTCGTGATGACAGCGCCTTTATGCAAAGATTATTGTCGTATTTTTCAGTGCAGTCAGTCCACGAACTGCCTGTTCTGCCTGTAGAAACATTATAGCTGGTGAAAAATGTACATCCTCTGTCATCGCCGCAGTCGTCGCAGTAGAACATTGCGCCGGCTTTTTTCAGTGTAATCACTACAGAGAAAGATTCTCCCTTTGTCACAGGAACAGAAGTTTTGAGATCAATAGCATGATATCCGGCAAATTCTGCTTCTCCGTCCTGAGAAACAGCCAGAGTTCCGCTTACAGGAGAACTTCCGCTGAGACCGGTATATATTGAGATATTATAGGGAACGGAAGCTTCCTGAGTATAGAATCCTACAGCGGTTATATTTTCGTCCTGAACGGCGGTGAAAGTATTTCCGGCAGCGATTCCCACACCGTTATATCCAATGGCGCTGCGTGCCAGACCGTCGTACTGATAAATGGCATCATATTTGCCCTCCGCCCCTATTTCAACTGACGTTATACCGCCGATAGTGGCATCGTAATATGACAGATAGAAATAGCCGTTGTCGCCGAAGTTCGTACCCCAGCTATTTCGGCATAGCCATGCGCCGTCTCCCTCGGGAACATTGTCTCCGAAGTTGTAGCGGCTGAAATCGTCGTCCCAGCCCACGATGTTAACGGCATGATTGGTTGTATCGCTGTTGGGGTCGTAATATGCGAAGTTTTCCTTATTATAATAGAGAGAATTATCACTGTAATATGACACGATTAGAGCACCGGTATTTACGATATGCTTTTTTATATTTGTCTGGTCATCGTTGTCAAGAAAATCGCTGTTCTGGATATAACCGTGTGAAACATATCTCTGACTTTCCGGAAGTTCAGGGCGGCTGGTTATAGAAGGAGCGTTTGCTTCATATTCAATTCCCGAACCACGTGCCAGAACTCCGACTGCATTGACGGCATAGCCTCCTATATCGTCATAGGCAGATATTCCGTAGTTATATCCCTCTTTGTATAATGGGTCGTTTATATCCGTGCTTGACGAACAGTTTCCGAACCATACAAGATGCGTTTCAGACAGGTCTATAGAAGTATCTGCAAGTCCCTTTTTAATAAGGTTCGTTTCGGCGGAAGCCATAGCTGCGTGTGCCCAGCAGGTTGAAGTATCATATTGATTACGGATATCAGGAAGCTGATTTTGTTCACGCATATCGTATTTTGACGGGAGCAGCGAACTCATGGAATAGAAACCGAATATTCCGGCACTATGCTGTTCCGGAATGAGTTCCTGAGTGATCTCATTTCCGTTTTCGTCCACAAAGCGTATCTGCCGTTCGCCGAATTCCGAGGTTTCGCCTTCAACGGAGAACATTCTTATTTCCTGAAACTCATCTTCTTCAGTTCCGGCATCGGGAATATCGCTGTTTGCGGCAGCGTAGCCTGTGGTACAGTTCATGACCGACATTGCAGCAGAAACGAGAAGTGCTGCCATTTGTTTAAATTTGTTCTTTTTCATAGCTTGTATACAGAGTGCCTATTCTCTGTATAGTTCACTTCCTTTCGATCAATTATTATATTGATATACGAATTCCCATCTGAAATTATTTTCTGCCATAGATTTTTTTGTTTCTTCCATGGATTTCTTCTTTTTCTCGATTCCATCTTCAGTCGCATCATCTGAGTTGACGTAGTTGTTATAGATGTCATCCGGCGATGTATAGACAGAAGCATCTTTATTTGCGACAGCATTTGATCTGTAATCACTGATGATATGGTATTTGAAGCCGGAGGGTTCTGTGCCGTAGAAAATAATTATATCGCCCTTTGAATTTTCCTTTAAGAAGCTGATGCTGTTCTGTTCAGTAAATTCAACGGGGATGCTATACGAAACAAATGAACCGTCAGTCAAATTTATATCTATCAGGTCGCCGAGTACCGGTTCATTCTGTCTGAATAGTATATCTGAATTGCTGTCAAATGAACTTGCCAGATCATTCAGGTTTGTAATTGCAGCGAGCGTTACATGAAGAATATTGTCAGACCTGTCAAAAATAAAATATTCCTCTTCATTTTCAACACTTGCTTTAAAGCAGTAATAATTATTGCTGATTATAAAATCTGTGATCTCAAAAACTTCGTCCCCGAAAAAGCGTTCAAGGTTCAGTTTTTCAGTTTTATGATCGCTGTTGTCGGGATCTATCCATATCAGCCGTGTTCCGTACGCTTCTTCCCTTGAGGACTGAACCGCAAGAACGATATCATTTCCGTCGCTTGTAATAGCAACAGGCGAAAGAGGCACATCGTTGAAGTTTGTGTGTCGGAAAATTTCCTTTGTTTCATCCGTTACGATATCGTGATATTTTACTACCCAGTCCTGGGTTTCGTTTTCATAATAACAGTAAGCTATGCCTTTTTCGCTGACGGCGGTTATATACTGAACGATATTATGGATCTTATAGTTATCTATTGTCCGGAGACTTTTATTTTCAATATCACAGATCGTGACTTTTCCGTTCAGTCCGCCGTTTGTCTCGTCGGCATCTATCATAAAGAAATATCTTTCTGCCAGCACGCCGGTGTTGTTTCCATACGCAGCACAGAACGGCGTTCTTCCTGTTTTTTCATAGGTATTATTATACGGGTCGAAAAATCCTGTTTCGATGCAGTCTTGTTCGTCTGCCGGATAAGAATTAATGATAATTTTATCCTTAACGCAGTTCACTGAAAGGAGTGCACCATTAAAAGAAGAATCGGGACTTTTCAATTCGTATTCGTTCAGGTTGATTTGTTTCTGTGATTCTTTATGCTTTAATTCCGTGAAGTAGTCGTTTCGCAAATTGAGTTCGGTAATATTATCTGTCTGTTCAGAATAATTTTCCAAATTGCTTTCAGGAGAGATTGAGGAACTCTTTTTTTCCGGCTTATCGTTACATGATGCTGCAAACAGCAGACAAAGCGACGACATAAGTGCAAATGCGGAGAAGAGCTTTTTCATGGCGTAGACCTTCTTTATTATTGACTTGACAATTGACTGCTCTTTTGAGGATTCTAAGGTTTGTTTTCATCTATAAATCTTTTTATATCAATCATATTGTATCATATCTTTGATAAAATGTCAATAAAAAATATGTGAAATCAACAAAAAATTAGGGTGTACATAAAAAATGTACACCCTAAAGGAAATATTGCACAAAACACACCGGAAAGATTTGTGCATTCAGATAGAAATACAGAGATAATTAAGAGCCTGATCGTAGATATTTCTGGGACGGATACGGTTGTTTATCATCATTTCTGTAAAATCCACGGCATCCTCGACGTTGCGGGAGAAGTCGGCGATAGTTTCTTTTTCGCCCGTGATGTGATCTTCCGCCTCTACGCCGTATGTACAGATGTTTTCGCCGTAGAGATTGACCCAGCCGGCAGTTACCCTGTATGCGACCTTGTTATCCCCGTAAACCTCCATATAGACAGTTCTGTCCCTGACTTCCCGCTTTATTTTTCTTACAATTCCGAACATAGCTGTGCAGCCTCCTTTTTTATTCTGATATTATTATATCATTGCAAGGCTGATTTGTGAACGGGTAAAATATGCTCGTTTACGGATTCTTTTGTCGAAAGCTGATAAATCGGATAAAAGTTCAGTCAATGTCATGAATTTTAAGAAAAATATCCTGCATCTGCATATCAGTATCGGCTATTTTTTCGGCACAGTCACGAAGCTCTTCGGAGATCTCCGGAGTTATCGCAGCAGAAGTTTTGTATTTAAGCTGGTGTTCAAGGCTTGCCCAGAAGTCCATTGCGATAGTCCTTATCTGGACTTCTACAGGAGCGTAGGATTTTTTTGATGACAGGTAAACAGGAACGTTGACGATAAGATGATAGCTTCGGTATCCGCTTGGTTTGGGATGTTTTATATAATCCTTTTGCTTTATGACAGTGAAGTCATCACGGCGGCAGAGCATATCTGCAATGGCGTAGATATCGTTTATATAGCAGCAGGTGACACGTATTCCGGCAATATCCAGAAGATTTTTTCTTGCGGCTTCCGTGGTTATAGGCAGTTCTTTCTTTTGCAGTTTTCCGATTATGGACTGCGGAGATTTAAGTCTGCTGTCAATATTGTGAATCGGGTTTCTCTGGAATTTAACACTGAATTCGCTGTCTATTATATTAAGATACGTTTTTACAACTTCGATAGCGGAGTCGTAAAGGTGCTGAAGCTGTATAAAATCATATACGATAGCAGCGACACGCTCTTTCATGGTTTCGCCGCTGTTGATTACAGCCGGAAGATTTTCCAGAGTTTCCATGTAAAAGTCCATTTCGCTCATTATGTATTCCTCTTTTCTGTCTGTAGTTCAGATGATACAGAGGCGCATTCCTCACCGAGTTTAAGCATCCTGACGGCAGCTGAACTGTAGTCTTTGCTGACCAGATCACGTGTAGCCAGATAAAAGGCTTCCTTTTCGGCATCCGGATCAATATTTATACCGCCTGCTTTATATAGTATATCCTCATTTGTATCGTTGTTGATAAGAAAGAGCAATCCCCGGCTGCTGTTGTTTCCGAAGATATTATTATAGCATCGTGATGCATAATCGTACGGATCAATGCCCTCCAGTTTGTCAATAGTAACAACTGCGGCGTTTATCTGACAGCTTGATTTAAGCTCGGATATCGTCTGATTGCAGGCAGCGATCGCCTCGTCATTCATTATACCGGCGTAGTCCACTATGTACTGACCGGATGGAGCATTTTCGGGAACGTCTGGTACGACACTTTCTGATGTCATGTTTTCTGCTGCATCAGCGGAACTTATTTCCCCGGTCTGAATTTCAGTGCTGTCAGGAACATTACCATTGTCTGCCTTTTCAGTTTTATGTGCACATCCGCAGAGAATTACAGCGGAAACTGTTAAAAATGCTGTTTTAAAAAATTTTTTCACAAAAATCATTCCTCCTACTTGTAATCTTATTAATATTTTAGTATAATTTAATAGAAAAATCAAGTGGATTTATGTATTTCACAAAACTTTCATTTATAAAAAGGAGATATTATGGATTATAAAATTACAGATGCAGGAATTATTGTTTCAGAGGATGATTTTGACCTGGATGAAACCCTTGACTGTGGTCAGGCTTTCCGGTGGAGAAAGATTGCTTCCGATTATGAATGTACATATCAGGGCAGATTTTTTAATGATGATCTGGTTGTATCACAACTGAAAAAAGGAGAGTTTCTCTTTCATGATATTTCCGAGAACGACTTTCTTGACAAATGGAAAGACTATTTCGATTTTGATACTAACTATTCCGAGCTTAAAAAAAGCTTTTCCGAGGATGAAACACTGTCACAGGCGTGCAGTTTTGCGGGAGGTATACGTCTCTTGCGCCAGGATAGCTGGGAGTGTCTTATTTCCTTTATTATTTCCCAGAACAATAACATCCCCCGCATAAAAGGGATAATTGACAGACTGTGCGGTATGTACGGCGGACGCTTTCCGGAAGCCGGAGAACTTTCGGAAGAAACACCGGACAGTCTTGCGCAGCTGAGAAGTGGATTCCGGGCAAAGTATATCTGCGATGCCGCTGCAAAGACAGCTTCCGGAGTGACGGATCTTGCCGGAATTGCCGCTATGCCCATTGAAGAAGCAAGAACAGAACTGAAAAAGATATCAGGAGTAGGCCCTAAAGTTGCGGAATGTGTTCTTCTTTTCGGAATGCACCGCACGGAGGCTTTTCCGGTTGACGTATGGATAAAACGTGTACTGTCAGAGTATTATCCGGGTGGTTTTCCGGAATATCTCAAAGAAAACGCCGGCATTGCACAGCAGTATCTTTTTCATTATATACGCAATCTGCCGGAAAAATG
>UQXS01000133.1 GCA_900545125.1 uncultured Ruminococcus sp. | reverse complement strand
CGGATTTATCGGCAGCCATACTTGTGTTGAATTATTAAAATACGACTATGAAATCGTTGTTGTTGATAATCTCTGTAATTCTAAAAGTGCGGCAATTGACAGGATAGAAAAAATCAGCGGTAAGAAAATTAAATTTTATCAGGCTGATATCTGCGACTTCGATGCGCTGAACACTGTTTTTAAGGAAAATGATATAAGCGCAGTAATTCATTTTGCAGGACTCAAGGCTGTCGGAGAGTCCGTCAGAAAGCCACTTGAATATTATACAAATAACATCTACGGTACGCTGGTTCTTCTCAAAGCAATGCGTGAGAATAATTGCAAGAGGATAGTTTTCTCGTCGTCGGCTACCGTTTACGGAATGAACAACATAGCTCCGTATACCGAGGATATGCCTACCTCTGCTACAAATCCTTACGGTTACACAAAGGTTATGATTGAGCAGATTCTCAGTGATTGCTGCGTTGCCGACAGCGATATGAGCGTTGTTGCACTCAGATATTTTAACCCAATCGGTGCGCATAAGAGCGGTCTTATTGGTGAAGATCCCAACGGCATTCCTAATAATCTTGTACCTTATATTGCACAGGTTGCAGCCGGCAGACTGGAACAGCTCAGCGTTTTTGGCGACGATTACGATACCCCTGACGGAACTGGTGTCAGGGATTACATACACGTTGTTGATCTTGCATCAGGTCATGTGTGTGCTATTGACTACGCTATGAAACACACCGGATTTGAGGCAGTGAATCTCGGAACGGGAAACGGTTCAAGCGTACTTGAAGTCGTGGCAGCATATGAAAAAGCCTGTGGCAAGCCGATAAATAAGCGAATTGCACCCAGACGTTCCGGTGATATCGCAACTTGCTTTGCCGATGCCTCAAAGGCTAAAAACCTTTTTGGCTGGGAGGCAAAATCGGATATCACAGAAATGTGCGCCGATAGCTGGAATTTCACGAAAATGAATCCAAACGGTATAGAATAATGCTTATTTTTGGGAAAGGAGTGCTGAAATGTCACAGCAGCTAAAAAATCTGTTGATCCTTCTTGCCGGGATAGTTGTAATACTGATTATTATAATTATGCTTTTTAGTGGAAAAAGTCCTTTCAGAAGATTTTTGTCCGTTTTTCTTGAGGAACAGGACAACGGTGGAAGTGAGAGTATGCGCAGACCGGACAGCGTAAGAAATACTGAATCGCAGCGTGACAGCGGACAGAAGAAAGTTTCAGGTCCGGTCGTTGAAATGGCAACTCTTATCAGGAAGTGCGACGACAGGCTCAGGATAATCGAGAGTACCGGCAAAGTTGAGATCAAGGATGCGTATTATGAACTGATTTTTGTCACCAGAAAGGGCAGAAATGTTACTATTGAATGCTCTCCGGAGGCATATGAGAAAGTTCCTTTCAATCAGCAGGGATCTCTGACCTACAAGAGAAACACTCTTGTTAAATTTAAATATTATGAGGATACGGTTTACAATTAATTATGGTTAATTTTAATAACGAATGGGATGAGCTGCTCAAAGACGAATTCACAAAAGAGTATTACCTCTCTTTGAGACAGAAGCTTATCAATGAATACCGTACGCAGAGGATATTTCCCGGAATGTACGATATTTTTAATGCAATGAAGCTGACTTCCTACAACGATGTAAAGTGTGTAATAATCGGTCAGGATCCATATCACGGCGAGGGACAGGCGCATGGATTGAGCTTTTCAGTGTGCCGTGGAGTTACTCCTCCGCCGTCTCTTGTGAATATATTCAAGGAAATACGTGACGATCTCGGCATTAATAATCTCGGCAAACACGGGGAACTGACAAAATGGGCAGAAGAAGGTGTTCTGCTGCTTAATTCAGTGCTTACTGTACGTGCAAATCAGGCGAGAAGCCATCGTGGACTTGGCTGGGAAGAGTTCACCACAGATGTGATAAAGCTCCTTAATCAGCGTGAAAAGCCTATGGTTTTCATGCTCTGGGGCGGAGATGCAAAGGCAAAACAGCAGTTTATAACGAATCCGGCACATCTTGTGCTTAAAGCAGCGCATCCGAGTCCGCTTTCTGCTTATAACGGATTTTTCGGATGCAGACATTTTTCACAGGCTAATGAGTTCCTCAGATCAAGGGGAATGACGGAAATTGACTGGTCGATCGACTGAATTGAGGAAAATCATGCGTATAAAGGATATTTTTAAGGAAAAAACAGTATTTTCTTTCGAGGTGTTTCCTCCGAAGAAAACAAGCAGTATTGACGTTATTTATAAGACGCTGGACGAAATGAAAGATCTTAAACCGGATTTTATCAGCGTAACCTTTAGTGCAGGCGGAAGCGGAAACGGTCATTTTGCCTGCGATATTGCATCTGCTATCAAAAAAATGGGTGTTACACCGGTTATACATCTTCCTTGTATAAACAACACAAAAGATGAGATATCGGAGATACTTGAAGAACTGAAAGCAAAGGAAATTGAAAATATTCTTGCTCTCAGAGGTGACATTAATCCCGATATACCGCCGAAAACCGACTTTCTCCATGCCAGCGACCTGATAACTTATATCAAGGCACACGGCGAGTTTGACATTGCAGGTGCGTGCTATCCGGAGTGCCATCCCGATTCCGAAAATCTGGTGGAGGATATAATCAATCTGCGCAAAAAAGTCGATGCAGGTGCGGAACATCTTATTACGCAGCTATTTTTCGATAACGAATATTTTTACGATTTCCGGGAGAAGGCTGCTATCGCCGGAATCAATGTGCCCATCGAAGCCGGAATTATGCCTGTTGTAAACAAAAATCAGATCGAGCGTATAGTTACGACCTGCGGTGCAAGTCTGCCGAAAAAGTTTGTTAAGATCATGCAGAGGTATGAGCATAATCCGGAAGCACTTCGTGATGCAGGTATCGCTTATGCTGTGAATCAGATAGTTGATCTTGCTGCAAACGGTGTAGACGGAATCCACCTTTATACGATGAATAACGCTTACGTTGCAAGAAAGATCAGCGAGGCAGTTTCCGGAATAATTAATTCATGATAAGTCTTGAACCGGTTTCGGTCAGCGAGGCTGCCCGGTATATGGGCGTAAAGGGCGAACCGGATGATACCGTTCGGAAATTGATAGGGCAAGCCGACGAAACGGCACGGAAAAACATTGCGCCGAAGTATGTATACCGTGTCAGCAGCACAGAGCCTTTCGGCAACGGTGTACGCCTTGCCGAACTTGGACTCATTCTGACCGGCAGCGATATAAAGAAGCATCTCAGCGGATGCGGAAAGGCTGTGGTATTTGCAGCGACTCTCTCCTCACAGGCAGATAAGCTGATACGTCAGGCAGGCGTATCGGATGTTGCTGATGCTCTTGCAATGGACTGCGTTTGCAGTGCTCTTATTGAACAGGTCTGCGATAAGGCAGAGGAGGAAATATTCAGAGAAGTAAAAGCTGCTTACAGAACGTGGCGTTTCAGCCCGGGATACGGCGATCTTCCTATTGATTTGCAGGAAGATCTTCTGAAAGCTCTGAATGCACAGAGACGCATCGGTCTTACAGTGACAGCGGAAAATATCATGATGCCCTCAAAGTCAGTGACGGCGGTTATAGGGATCTCGGATATTCCCGTTGCAGATAAGCCACATAAGTGCGAAGTGTGCAATATGAGGGGAAAATGCTCTTTTTCTGCCGGATGTCAGAAAGAGCAGATTTGATTTTATTAATATAATTATTGTTATTATTGACAAAAGTGTGAGCATCGTGTTATAATATATATGTGAATATGTTTAACAGCTAATAATAAGAGCCTGTTTAGTATCTCAATTTGAACAGCGAGATTTAAAGCAAACTCTGAAGGGGAATGAAAAAATGAGAAAGCAAAAGGCTTTTCTTGCTGCACTGATAATGTCGGTAATGGTGTTTCCAGTGACAGCGTGTACAAAATCCGGAAAGAACTCCGGTACTGATAAAAAACAAGAATATACTATGCCAGCTGAAAAAAAAGAACAGTTGGATCAGGCCGCCGAGAATGAAAAGAACGTCATCCTTGACGGTGAACTTGAAAACAAAACTGTAAAATGGATGTCCGACTGGGATATAAACCCTACTGAAACAGATCCCGTCCCACACGCCGATCTCTATTATTTTCAGGAAGTTTACGGCGGAAATATCGAATACTATCATGTAGACTACGACAAGCGTTACGATAAGCTTGCAGAATCAATAAGCAGCGGAGAGGGGATAGATCTGTTCTTTGCCGGAAACGGCGATGCTATCCCGAAAGGCGCTATCCGTGAGATGTTTATACCTGTCGATGATTATGTGGATTTTGAGTCGCCATTGTGGAAAGATGTAAAAAAAGTAAATGACAGCATCATGTGGAACGATAAGCACTATACCGCTGTTGTACAGACTACGGGAGATTCCGTTGCCGTTCTTTATAATCGTAAGACAATTCAGGAGGCAGGTCTTGAAGATCCTGCTGTTCTCTATGAAAACGATGAGTGGACTTGGGATGCTTTTCAGGAAATGCTTGAAGAGTTTGTTGATATGGACAATCAACGATATGGAATCGACGGCTGGTGGTTTGAATTCGGTCTTATGAATACGACCGGAGTTCCGCCGGTAAGCATCAGTGACGGAAAAATCGTAAGCAATCTGGCTGATCCGAATATGGAACGTGTACAGAACTGGCTCTATGAACTGCATCAGAAAGGTCTTATAGCAATCGGAAGCGAGGGCTACGGCTGGGAAGATAAGCCTAACTACATCGGCGAGGGAAAGCTCCTGTTCTATCCTGTGGGACTCTATGAACTGTACGGAAGTCCAGAACTCTGGCAGGAAAAGTACGGCGAGGATGTATTCTTCGTGCCTATGCCAAAAGATCCGAAAGCTGATGAGTATTATGTTCCTGCAAAAATGGAGGCATATTCCATAGTGACAGGAGCATCTAATCCGGAGGGGGCAGCGAAATATCTCGACTGCAAGCGTTATGTTCTTATGAACAGTGAGGCAAGAGCAATTTCTGATACGATGTACAAAGACAGCTACGGCTGGACGCAGGAAATGATTGATATGAAAGATAGCATCCAGAAGCTTGCTGACGAAAATCCGGTGATAGATATTTCAAGGGGAGTATCCGCCGACTGCGGTGAAATTCTCGACAACAGCCTGAGAAATTCGGCTAAGGGAACACCTTGGAATGAAACATATGACTCGATAAGTGCAACGGTTCAGAAATATATAGATAAGGTGAACAGCGGCAAAACAGATTAATTGTGCAGTTCTCTGAATATTGTAAATAAACTATTAACATTATTGCAATAAAAATAAAATTGTGATATAATATTATAGTTAGAATGTATTCTGAACTCAGAAAGGAGGCTATGAGTATGAATACAGTTGTTGTGACGGGCGGATGCGGTCTTATTGGTCAGCATATCTGTTCAGGTCTTTTGAAGAAAGGCTTTGAGGTTATAGCCGTTGACCGTGAACCTGGAATCTATAATGAGGGAAAACTGCATTATTCTTTTGTTCAGGCTTCACCAACTGATAAGGACGCATATGCCGATGTATTTGAAAAGAACAAGGTCGATATTCTGATTCATGCCGCCTGTACCGTTGATAATGATATCGGTCCTATTGTGACTGAAAAAGAAATGAACGAATGCAGGCTTTGTGATAAGTTTGTATATCGTTATGCAATGACGGAAAATATAGGAAAAATTATTCTCCTGAGTACAGACAAGGTATATGATTTTCCGAAAACAAGAGAACCCATACGTGAGGATTCAGAGCTTAAACCGGATTCAAACTACGCTTTGATGAAGCTTGAGTCTGAAAAGGCACTTGTTGCAGAAATGCAGCATCATAAGAATATCATGTGCTGCATTGTGAGATATGCTCCCGTTTATACACGTGAGTTTACCGACAATCTTATGTCACGTATAACTAACCCGAAGGACGGCTCGCTGTTTGTTATCGGACAGGGGCAGAATGGATTCCAGTTATGCTGCGTACATAATCTGGTTGATTTTCTCTTGTGCTATGCAAAAAATGCTGATGATATGAGCTATGCCGGTGTATATAACGTAAGCGATAAGTTGCTGACCACCTGTGCCGATATAATCAATTTTATGAGAACTCATCATCGTCTCGGGCCTGTTATGCAAAAAAATCCCGGAGGAAAGCTGAATAAGATCATGGGATTATTTGGCGGCAGTAAGGATGAAAAGACAAATTATCGTTATCTGGACATGAATAAATTGGAAAACAATAATCTGCTCGACAATACTAAAGCTGCAAAATTGACTAATCCACGTTGGGATCTGTCAAATACTAAATAAAAAAAGCTGCATGGAAAAATCCATGCAGCTTTTTGTTTTCAGGAAATCACTGTGTAATTGTCAGATGCGTTTTCTTTGGTCGCATACTCGGTAACGTTGAGTACCTTGACCTTCAGCGGACGGCTTCCCATATTGATCTCGATGATATCGCCGACCTTTACATCGTAGGAAGCCCTTGCCGCCTTGCCGTTTACAATGATTTTTTCTGCGTCGCAAGCTTCATTGGCAATAGTTCTGCGCTTGATGAGCCTTGTGACTTTCAGATATTTATCCAATCTCACTGGATTACCTCCTTATCCGGAGCAGTTGTGTTACTTGTTGACAGCTTCTTTAAGTGTCTTACCAGCCTTGAAAGCAGGTGTCTTGCAGGGAGGACAGGTCATAGGCTGCTTTGTTCTTGGATTGATGCCCTTCTTCTCTCCTCTTTCACGGATCTCAAATGTGCCGAAACCGGTAATGGAAACCTTTTCGCCATTTTCAAGAGCCTCCTGAATAGCAGCAAGAGTTGCCTCAAGAGCGCATCCGGCATCTTTTTTT
>UQXS01000132.1 GCA_900545125.1 uncultured Ruminococcus sp. | reverse complement strand
CGGATCTTGTCGTTATAAATGCTGATACTTATATCCGCCGCAAAAAAATGCTCGATCTTCGTGAAAAACTTCTGAAAATAAACGAGAATGAACTCTTTGAAGAAAAAGGCGTTACTTTTGAGGAACTTGAAAAATTTCTTAACGAAGTTGAAAACGAAACGGAAAAAAATTGATGAAAATTTGATGAAATTATAGGGTATTTCTTGACAAATCTGCTAAATGATATTATAATAAATATAACGGCAGTGGGGTGCCGTGAAAATTATTTTATACATGAAAAAGGAGGATTTTTAATGGGTATTTTTCGCAGATTAAGCGATATGCTTAAATCAAACATCAATGATCTTATCGACAGGGCTGAAGACCCTGAAAAAATGGTAAAGCAGATCATAATTGATATGCAGAAGGAACTTACCAAGGCAACTCAGAATTACGGTAAGGCTAAGGCAAGCGAACGTCTGGCTGAAAAGAAATATCTTGACGCTAAGAAGATCTCTGACAGCTGGGAGGTTAAGGCAAAAGCCGCTCTCTCTCAGGGTAATTCGGATCTGGCAAAGCAGGCTCTTGCTAAGAAAGTCAAGGCTGATGAGGATGTTGCCGCATACAAGGAAATGTACGATTCTATCTCCGCTCAGACTGAGGCTATCGGAGATCAGGTGGAAGTGCTCAAATCCAAGCTGGATGAGGCTAAGGCTCGTCAGGCAATGCTGATCGCACGTTCACAGATGGCTGATACACAAAAGAATCTTGCCAAATCGTCAGGCGGATTTGACGGAAATTCGGCTATGGAAAAATTCGACAGAATGGAAGAAAAAATCAAATACAAGGAAGCTGAGGCTGCCGCTTTTACCGAAATCGCCGGAGCAGGTGAGGATAACGAACTGAATGAGACTTTTGAACAGCTCGAATCCGCTGCAAAGGTCGATGCGGAACTTGCAAGACTTATGGCAGAAATGAATGGCGGATCTGACAGTCCCGATGCTGAAAAATAATTTGGAATAGAGGTTTTTTATGGGTGAAAAAAATTACTCATCACGCAGGATAATCAGAGATACTCTCCCTGTTCTCGGCGCTGTTTTTATAGCAATTGCATCTGTTGTTTATATTCTTTGCAGAAGCTGGAGCAATAAACTCTACGCTGAAAAATGGAAGGATTACGACGACTGCGGAATTTGATGCCTTATGAATACAGGTTCTAAAAAAATTGAGCTGCCGCATTTTTTAATGCGGCAGCTTTTTGTATTAGTTTTTATCCTTTTTGAAGAAAAGTCCTACTGCCTCACTGGCAGACAGCATGAAAAATACAACGATCGTACAAATAAGCGAAACTGCATACAGTGCGCCTACAAGTGCAATACTGCCCTTGTGCTGCGGAATCATGACGATTCCCGGGAATATCTGTATGATGCCGAAAAGCAGGAATACAAACGATGCAAGGGATTTGCATCCGCCAACTCCTGTTATAAGCAGCAGTGAGCACAATCCTACGGCAACAGCAATATACATTGCCGAGCTTTCAACAATCTTGCCTATTCCGTCGAAGTCGGGCTTGTATCCAAGACCAAGCTGGCCGGAATAAAGCAGATAGAATACTACAGCAGCAATTACGCCGATAACGGCAAGAAGTATGGAGATTTTGAATCCTTTATGAGCAAGTTCTGCTCTGCGCTCCTCTTTGAGCTGAAGCATCATCCGCAGGCTTTCTTTTGAATCTTTCTGCTCTGATACAAGCTGGGAGGATACAGCTTTTTTGGCACCCTCCCGCTTTGCTCTCTCCAGATCTTCGTCAACATATTTCGGAACGTATTTCGGCGGTTCGGGAGCTTCATCAAGAACAGGTGCTTTGATCGGCTCGGCAGGCTTTACAGGCTCTTCCTTTTTCGGGGGCGGAACGTAGTTGTCCTCGTCAAGTACAGGAGCTTTTACGGCAGGTTTTGGTGCTTCCGCTCCAAGCTGTGCCCTTCTGAGATCAAGAACCTTCTGCTGATTTGCAGGGGGAAGCTTGTTATATGTCTCCAGTTGATCCGGCGTGAATCCTGCTATGATCTCCTCATCGGTCATAATCAGTTTTTCGGATTCGGATCTATCGTAATTTTCATCAGGATCGTCCAGAACCGGAGCTGTGATGCCTGTGGGATCGCCCTTTTTCGAGGTGTCAGGAGTGTAGGAATCCATATCGTCAAGTATGGGGGCTGACACTCCCTGCGGACCGCCTTTCTTTGATGCAGGTGCAACGTAGTCTATATCATCAAGAACGGGTGCTGTGACGTTCTGAGGCCCGTCTTTCTTCTTTGCAGCGGTATTATATTCTATTTCGTCCAGCGGTGAGCCGCCGAAGTTATTTTCGTCATTCATTTTTTTCACCTCTGTTAAAATATATTCCGGCAGAGCAGCTTTTATCTTTCAAGTATCTGCGCTCTGTCAGGACCAATGCCTACCATACTTACATGACAGCCTACGAGTTCCTCAAGACGTGCAATATAGTTCTTGCAATTGTCAGGAAGCTCGTCAAAGCTTGCACACTTTGAAATATCCTCGCTGAATCCTGGGAATTCTTCATAAACAGGCTCGCATCCCTCAAGCTCTTCCAGTGTCGGAGGGAAATTTTCGGTTACTGTTCCGTCCGGCTTTTTATAGGCAACACACATTTTGAGTGTGTCAATTCCAGCCAGCGTATCAAGCTTATTAATTGCCAGACTGTCAAGTCCGTTTACTCTTACCGAGTGACGGATTATAACGGCATCAAACCAGCCCGTTCTTCTGGGACGTCCGGTTGTTGTACCAAATTCTCCGCCTACGGTTCTGATTCTGTCACCGATCTCGTCGTCAAGCTCTGTCGGGAAAGGTCCCTTTCCCACACGTGTTGTGTATGCTTTTGCTACGCCTATTATGTTGGTGATTACCTTCGGGCCGACACCTGTTCCGACACATACACCGGCAGAAAGCGGATGCGATGATGTTACATAGGGATATGTACCAAAATCTATATCCAGAAGCGTTGCCTGTGCTCCCTCGAACATAATCGTTTTTCCGGCTTTTTCAGCTTCAAATGTGAGAACAGAAACATCATCCATATATGGCGCAAGACGCTTGCCGTATTCCGTATACTGGGCTGTTACAGCATCCAGATCGAATGCTTCACCGCCGTATACTTCGGTTATGATCTTATTCTTGAGCTTGCCGGTTGACTGTATCTTCTCGGCAAGTACTTCCGGATGTACAAGGTCATACATCCTTATGCCGCAGCGCTCGTATTTGTCCATGTATGTAGGACCTATACCACGCTTTGTAGTGCCGATGTCCTTTCCGCCTCTGAAAGCCTCTGAAAGACCGTCCAGTGTGATATGCCACGGCATTACGATATGTGCACGGGGATCTACTTTCAGATGTCCCTCAGTTTTGATGCCTCTTTCTGCAAGACTGTCAAGTTCTCCGATAAAGTCCTTTGGGTCAAGCACAACTCCCGCACCGATAAGGCAGAGTGTATTGGGGTAGAGTATACCCGATGGGATAAGGTGAAGCTTGTAGACTTCTCCGTTGTTTACAACAGTATGACCGGCATTATTACCGCCCTGTGAACGAACGACTACGTCTGCACGGGAAGCAAGGATGTCGATGATCTTACCCTTTCCCTCGTCTCCCCACTGAGTTCCGACAACAATATTAGCAGGCATTTGTTTTCCTCTTTTCATTTATAGTAATTTAATGTACAAAAGCACACTTACAATTTATTATAGCATATTTTTCTTGCTATTGCAATAGGAAAGAGAAATTTATATTTGAATAAACAAAAGCAGCTGCCGTCTCAGACAGCAGCCGATGCTTTTATTCACACTCTTCTTTTTTGATCTTGAAAATAACTCTAAGTATTCCGGAGAGAAATTTGGGGCTTTTGATAACAACTACTTTCATATGCAGTTCCTCCTTTTCGTGATATAATATTATATTCACCTGCGGAGATTATGTTACATTATGACTGCATTACAATTGCTATGCCATACTCAATATCAAGAAAAGCTTGTCCATCAGTTATCTCATTGCTTACTCCTATGGGGTACGAGGACTTCATATCATAGTTTTCAAGGGGATATTTTACTCCCCTGAGACTTTTTATCCTCACTGTATCAGTCAGAGCAAATACGGAAAAATATTTTTCCCCGTATCTGGAGGTTCTGGGATACATTGATTCTCCTTTTCCCTGAAGGCATATATATCCGTTTCCGGCAAGAATGAGCCTTGCACCATGCTCATGTGCATAAAGCATGGTCTGGATATTTGCAAATGCATGATCGAATCGTGCCCCTCCAAGCGCTCCGTAAAGATATATCAGCTCATATCCACGTTTTATTGCCATTTTCACAGCCATAAGCGTATCGGTATCATCTTTTTCCGGAACGGAACGGTATATTTCCGTGTTTTTTGGCAGCTTACCGGTGTATGAATCGAAATCGCCTAATATAATATCAGGTTCAAGACCAATTTTTTTTGCGTGTTTATAACCGCTGTCAGCACAGATAATCAGTCCGCTGTGTGTGCCAAACCATGTATCGTCAATATTTCCGAGATCTCCGCCGGCAAAAATATGACATCTTTTCATTTTAGTTCCCACTCCTTGATCTGTTTTGCTTCGTCATACATTGCACAGTAGCTTGCGTGACGGCTTTGCGGAATTTTTCCCTCGCTGACGGCTTTTATCACAGCGCAGTCCTTTTCACAGGTGTGAGAACAGTCGCTGAAACGGCATTTATCCGTAAACTCTGCCATTTCACGAAAGCATCCTGCAAGTTCTTCCTTGCGTATAATATCATAACGATTTGTCTCGAATGTGGAAAATCCCGGGGTATCTGCTATATATCCGCCTGTTTTCAGCTTATAAAGTTCCGCATGGCGTGTGGTATGCCGGCCTCTGCCGAGCTTTTTACTTATCTCGGCTGTGGGTATGTTAAGTGATGGATCAACGGCATTGAGCAATGTCGATTTTCCTGCACCGGAATTGCCTGTAAATGCACTGATCTTTCCTGCAAGTATATTCCTTACATTGTCTATAGAACTTTCGCTGCCGTAGTTTATTTCAAGCACGTCTATTCCTGTACTGCGGTATATGTCCGATATCTCGCTGCTGCTGCCAAGATCGGTCTTGGTTATGGCTATTATCGGTTTTATGCCTTTGTATTCCGCAATGGCAATGAATTTGTCCAGAAGCAGATAATTCGGGGCAGGGGAGCAGGTCGAAACGATAAAGACAAGCTGGTCAAGGTTGGCAAGAGGCGGACGAATGATGCAGTTCCTGCGGTTTGCCACAGCGGTTATGACTTCGTTCTGAAATTCAACGCTGTCGCCTACGCAGGGAGTAATGCCTTTGCTGCGGAAAACTCCTCTTGCCTTGCAGCTGAATATGCCGTCAGGGGACTCTACGGTATAGAGTCCCCCTAAGCATTTTGTTATTATTCCGCTTTTTACAGTGCTGTTCATTAATACCACTGCCACTTTGTCTGACCGTCTGTTTCATCGTATACCCAGTCGCCGTTGACGCCGGGAGCATATGCTACCCAATTGCCGTTAGCATCATATTCACCGTCAACACCGGGAACAAATCCTTCTGAGGTATTTGGTTCAGATGTAGGAGATTCAGATGTAGGAGGTTCAACAACAGGCGGCTCATCTGTTACAGGTTCCGTTTCAGGTTCAACTGTCGGGAAGCCTCCTACCTGCGCAAATGCACCGTCAACATCTTCGCTGAGACAAGTTACTGTTCCGTCAGCAAAGTTAAAGCTGTAGTGACCAAGCTGTGCTCTTGCTCCTGATTCAAGATTGGTAAGTTTAACGGTTACACTAACGTTTTCTCCTGATCCCTTTATCAATTGTTCATACGAACTCATATCAGGAACAAGTATCGTGGATGAGCTTACTGTGGTGGTTTTATTATCTTCATTCGTAATAACAAAGTCGATTACAAACCGTCCGTTTGCATTTACAGGGAATCCAATGCTGAATGGTATTTCGCCGTCAGGGCTTACTCCGGTACTTATATACAGGATGATCTCTGTTCCCTGTTCAACTTTTGAGCCTTTTTCAATGCTCTGTTCAACGACTTTTCCTTCGTCCTCATATGAGTCTTTCTGTTCTGTCTTTACTTTGAGACCGAGATACTGTGCTGTCATTGCTGCTTCTCTTGCATCCATTCCAACATAATTGTCTACTTCAATCTGTTCAAGATTTGATCCCATGCTGACATATACAAGAACCTTTGAGCCTTTTTGTATTTGTTCACCTGCTTTGGGTTCGGTCTTGATTACATTGTTTTCAGCAATATTCGGATCCGTCTGCGTTATTATTTCAGGTACAAGTCCTCGCATTGTAAGCTGATCTTTAGCCAGTTCCTGATTTATATCTACAACGTCGGGAACTTCAGTAGTTTCTTGTCCCTTGCTTATTTTTATTTTAAGCGTATCACCTTTTTTGTATTCGGTTCCCGGATCAATACTCTGCCATATAATGGTGTTTTCATCGGCAGGATCGTATTCATATCCCTCAACAACGAATTTTATACTGTTGCCAAACTTGCTTTTTGCAGTGTCGTAGTCCATGCCTATGAAATCTTTCATTTTATAGTCATTTTTGTTTTTATCACCCTTGAAAAGACCACTGAGCATTGTCGCTACAAAAATTACTGCAACAATAATGACAACAACTACTACGGCTGTAAGTACAGGGATAACCAGCGACGAACGCTCTTCGTCATCATCATCATCGTCGTCATCATCGTAATAATCCTTGTATGTCACGGGCTTTCCGGGAGGTGGGGCAGGAACTTGTCTCTGGGCTGCGGATGCTGCTGCATATCCGGCGGCAGCGCCTACTCCGGCGGCAGCTGCTGCGCCTCTTGG
>UQXS01000131.1 GCA_900545125.1 uncultured Ruminococcus sp. | reverse complement strand
CGGCTAACGGTAAAAATTATGACATCCGAATACCGGAGGATATGTATGTTCATGATGCGGTAGATGTTCTCGGCGATCTTTTTGCCGAAGCTGCCAAGGGATTTTACTGCAAAAGCGAGACGAACATACTATGTTTCAGGGATAAGGGCGAGAGCCTTCCGCAGGATAAAACTCTGAAAGAACTGAATATCTGCAACAGGACAAGGCTTATGTTTGTCTGATAAAATACAAAACAGAACAGGGGTGATATGATGCTTCTTATTACTTTTATGCAGAATGAATTTATAAATACAACAGTACTTCCGGATAAGAAAAAAGGACGTTATAAGCTTAATCATAGTATAGACGGTCTGACAGAGGATATAAATATTGACGGAATCGACAATAAGTGGATAATTTCTTCAGGAGCAGAATACAGCGTATTACGGTACACTGACGATGATGAACCGGAATTTGTGTCAAAAACGGAAATTCACAGCGAAGATGTTTTCAATATCGACATCAGAGGCATGAGATTTGTACTTATCGTTGAGACGATCAAGGATGAAAAAAACCGCTTTATAAAGATATGTTTTACCGACCCGAATAAAGAGCAGTTAAGCATAGGCAAGAAAAAGGACAACGATATAGTACTGGATGATTCGTATATATCGGCGCATCATGCTGTTATCACAGGCAGCGGCGGCGTATGGAAGGTATCTGACAGAGGCAGCAGGAACGGCACTTACGTAAACAACAAGAAGATAGACGGAGAATGCGAACTTAAAATAGGAGACGTAGTTTTTATAGTCGGATATAAGTTTATTATCTGTTCTGATTTTATTGCTGCCAATATTGATTTTGATAAAACCGTTAAGGGCCATGGACTGAAAAAGGTTATTTTTCCAAAGTTTATACGTCCGGCAAAGAAAAATGAAATTTATAACGATTATTTCTACAGAACGGTTGATCTGAGAGAAGAAGTTCCCGAGTTCCCTGAACTTACGCTGCTTCCGCCGGAACGGCAGATAAAGAGGGAAGAACAGTCTGTGCTGCTGTCAATGGGTTCTGCGCTTACAATGAGTACGGCAACGGTGCTTGTTGCCGGATATTCGGCTCTTGCGGCATATTATCGTGGAACGAATATGTCGTATGTTGTTCCGTCGTTTATCATGGCAGGAAGTATGATTCTTTCATCTTTAATGTGGCCGAATCTTATGAGAAAGCATCGCAAAAAAGAGCAGAAGCGCAATGAAACTGAGCGCATTAATGAATATCAGGATTATATAATGAATCTCAGGGCTTCCGTAAATGTCATGCTTGACAATGAAAAAGAGTATCTTCGTAAAAAATATCTCACGGCAGACGAATGTATGTCAAGGGTCATCAGCCGTGACCGCTATCTCTGGAGCAAAAGCATCAATGACGATGATTTTATGTGTGCAGCTCTTGGTACGGGCAGGCGGAAGTCTTCGATACATATAAAGTTTACCGAAAATTCGGATCAGTTTTTCAAAGATGATCTGCGCTATGACATGATGCAGTTTGCCAATGATGAAAGAATACTTAATGATGTTCCGATAACCGTTTCGTTCAATAACGGATGTATCTGCGGCATCAGCGGAGACAGAGAGGATTCCGGTGATCTCATCAGGGAGATAGTTGTTCAGCTTACTTCTTTATATTCTTATGATGAATTAAAGCTTATTTTCATATTCGGCGAAGATGAAGCAGATAAATGGGAATACGCAAAGTGGCTGCCGCATACATGGAACAGCGACGGATCTTTCCGCTATATCGCATCATCGGCGGACGATATCAAGGAACTGACCACTGAACTTGAAAAAGAGATCGACAACCGCATGACCCATAAGGAAGACGACTTCCCGAAAATGCTTATTATCGCATCGAATAAAAAGTACATGGACAGTATGGATATAATGTCCGTTATCATGAAAAAGCGTGAGATCCTCAATATAAGCATACTTACCGCTTTTGGTATGTACAACTATAATAACTCGGATATTATTATAGATCTTTCCGGCGATGAATCAATGGTGTACGACAGAAAAAACGGTGATGTTACCGGATTTACTTCGTACAGGCTCGCAGAGAACGGAGAGTCTCCGCAGCTTAATTTTGACCGCTATCTTGATATGATATCAAATATCAAGCTGGATATAGTCAACGAGAAGTATCAGCTGCCGAAAATGCTGACTTTTCTTGATATGTTCCGTGTATCGAAGGTTGAGCATCTCAACAGCCTGACCAGATGGGCGGAGAACAATCCCATAAAGTCGCTGAAAACAGAGATAGGAGCTTCACCGTCCGGTGATACTTTCTTTATTGATATGCACGAGAAATATCACGGTCCTCACGGACTTATCGCCGGAACGACCGGTTCGGGAAAAAGTGAATCTATCATTACTGTCATTTTGTCTCTTGCCGTAAATTACAGTCCTGAAGAAGTGGCGTTCGTTATCGTGGACTATAAGGGCGGAGGTCTTGCCGATGCTTTCAACGATGTTAAGGAAGAAGTTATTGACGGAAAAACAGTCGAAGTAAGCTATAAGCTCCCCCATGTTGTCGGAACTGTCACCAATCTGGACGGTTCTACCATAGAACGTGCCTGTATTTCAATTGAAACCGAAATAAAACGCCGTCAGATACTCTTCAAGAAAGCAAGAAAGATATCCAATGACGGTACTATGGATATATACAAGTATCAGCAGCTCAGGAGAGAGGGCGCAGACCTTGAAACTCTGCCGCATCTGTTTATTGTCTGCGACGAGTTTGCCGAACTGAAAGCAGACAGAAGCGATTTTATGGATCTTCTTGTCAGCGCCGCACGTATCGGACGAAGCCTCGGCGTACATCTTATACTTGCAACGCAGAAGCCGGACTCTGTAGTAAGTCCGCAGATCTGGAGCAACTCAAGATTCAAGATATGCCTTAAAGTTCAGGGAAAAGAGGACAGTAAGGCTGTTATCCAGTGTCCCGATGCCGCAGAGATATCCACAACCGGACGATTTTTCTTTCAGGTCGGCTACAACGAAGTATTCAGCATGGGACAGTCTGCATGGTGCGGAGCAGATTATATAGAATCGGATGACTTTGTGAAAAGCGATGTCGAGTCTGCCGAGATAATCGGCAACACCGGAAACGTCATATATGAAAAGAGCAGAAAACCTGATATAAAGGTGAACAGCAGCAAACGTGCCGTTTCACAGCTTATTGCTGTAAGAAATTATCTTATAGATATCGCAAAGGATATGGATATAAGACCTCTATGGCTTGACCCTATACCGGCAAAACTGTCGGTAAGAGATCTTTACACGGAACTCGGCAGCAGAAAGCACAAAGACGGTTTTGTTCCGCTTGATCCTGTTATCGGCAAGCGAGACGATCTGTACAACCGCATACAGGAAATAATGACGGTTCCTTTTTCGGAAAAGGGAAATCTTATTGTTTACGGAGCAGCAGGAAGCGGTCTGGATATGTTCTTTATCACGCTGATGTACTCTCTTATCTACGCTTACGATGCAAGTCAGGTGAATATTTATGTACTTGATTTTGATGCGGGATTCCTTAAAGTCTATGATAAAGCTCCGCAGGTGGGCGATGTTGTTATCGCTGAGGAGGACGACGATGTAAAGAATATAATCAGTTCCATAAGCGATGAAATAAACAGGAGAAGCCGGCTTTTCTCGGAGTACAGGGGCGAATATGAAGAGTATTGCAAGCATTCCGGACATACTCTGCCCAATATTGTGCTGATAATCAATAATTATACCGTATTTACGGAGAAATTCGATGACAGTATCGCTTCACTTCTTGTTACGATTGCACGTGAAGGTGTAAAGAGGGGCGTGTACGTTGTTGTCGGAACGGCATCTATCAACACTAATTTCCGTCTGAGACAGTATATCCAGCAGACGTTTATGCTGAAAATGAACGATGTCAACGACTACATAGGTGTTCTCGGACGCACCGGAGGAATAACTCCTTCCGATTGTGCCGGAAGCGGTATCGTCAAGGAAGATGATATAACATATAAGTTCCAGACAGCTGATATATTCGATATTGTCCCTGTGGATGACGATGCGGATGAGGCTGATAATGATTCTGCAAAGGAGATACGTGAACTGTGCGCCAAGGTCTGTGAAAAAAGTTCCGGTGTATGTGCAAAGTCGTACAAACACGTTGAAATAAGTTCTGAGGATATCCTTTCCGGCGATGTCGCATGGACGAAAGTCCCGATCGGTACGCAGGATGACGGGATAGTATATTACGATATGAGCGATAAGTATATAACTTTTGTTTCTTCGTCGTCGGAAAAGCATCTTACAAATTTTGCCGCATATATGGCAAGGGCTCTTTCGGCAGATAATAGCATTGCAGTGTACGTTCTTGATGCTTCCGGAAAACTTAAAGACGATGAAGCCGGATATAAATGTTATTCGTCTGTCAGTGAATTTGATGAATGGAATAAGCTGTACAAGAAAGATGCGGAAGAACGCTGCGGAAAACTCATTAAAAACGAAAAGGGCGAGATAGTTCTGAGCGAAGATGTTAAGCACGTTTATGTTATAATCAATTCCTTCCAGAAAGCATCAAAAATAGAAGACCTTAACGTTACGTTCAATAATCTCAAGCTTATTATAAACGAACTGCCGGAGATACATTATCATTATATTATACTTGATACTCCGGAGAACATGAACGCCGACCGTGGAGCGTATATACATATAGTCAAGAACCTTGATGACTATTCTTCACTTGAAAATTTCGACAAGGAAAATAACAGGGCATGGTTTGATAACTCCGGAATATGGCTCGGAGGAAGTCTTGGCAGCAGCGGATTGTTTGATATTAAAAATGCCGTTCCCATTCTTTCGGAGAGTGAGGCAGTGATTATCAGAAACAGAGTATCAGAAAAGAAATTCAGATATTTTACGTAAAAAATGATTTTTTAATTGGAAAAATGTGGTTTTTTACAGCTAAAAGAATGGAATAATTCAGCATTTTAAGTGGTAAAAAACAGCAAAAAATTTTTTTGAGTAATTTTTTCCGCAGAAAACAGGAAAAATTCGACGGTGAAATAAACTAAAATAACTAAAATTTTAACTCGTCTGTTTTTAAAATGGACGAAAAATCAAATGTGATATAATATATACAACAAAGCAAAGAGCTTTGAAAAATCTAAAAAATTATCAGGAGGAATTTACAATGGCTAATAATTCTATTCGTTACACTGAGGGTACAGATACTGTCGTTAATATTGCTACGCAGATCACTTCTCTCGGAGATGACTTTTTCAATGAGTACACACAGCTCTACAACATGGTTGACAATGATCTTGCTGCCTGCTGGAAGGGCGACGACGCTGACGCATTCAAAACAAAGGTTGAGGGAGAGAAGCATTTCTTTGAGTCTATGAGAGATGTTATAAATGAGTACGCAACTTTCCTGCGCAATACTGCAAATGCTCACGATGCACGTATGGGCGACAGCAAGGAGCAGGTTCAGTCTAACTGTTCATTTGAATAATTCACAAATATATCAATAAAAGTTAATTCAGGAGGAAATAATTATGGCTAATAAGGAAATTTTTGTAAATCCCACAGAAATAAGAAACTGCTCTAATAAACTCAACGGATATGCTGACAGCATGAAAGATACTCTCGATGATCTTGTTATCAAGATGCAGGCTACGGAATCTACATATCAGGCACAGAGTGCTATTGATATGAGAGATAAATTCAATGAACTCAAGCCTGAGCTTGATAAGTTCACGGCATATCTCAGAAAGGTTGCAGCTTACCTTACACAGAACGTTGCTGATCCCGCCGAGGTTACAGATCAGGTTGCTTCACAGAATGTTGCAAGCATCAAGAAGCCTCACTAATCGTTATCAGAATATATTCCGAAAACAGCACCGTGCAGTTATTGTGCGGTGCTGTCTGAGAAAATGTTTGATATATTTTCGGGCGTATTCCGGTCGGATAACGCCTGAAGATCATGTATAAAGATGACGATACGCCGCTGCTTATGCAGATGCCGGAATCGTCATTATGACAAAAAAGAGGTGGTTTATAATGATATTTAAACGTATGATATCAGCGGTAACCGGAGCAGCAATGCTTGTCTCATATGCTTCTGTACTCGCAGGATGCAGCATGAAAGAGTTCTTTGCAAATGAAAGTTCATCCGAAAAGGAAGAATCATCACCTGTCAGTGACGGAACTATCACAAACGGTGAATGGCTCGAAATGGTAAACGATGCTTTCGGTATGCAGGTCGATGAAGATGCTGAGGACGGCGAACTCGATGCGGCAAGAGAATGGGGAGTTATCGGTGAGGATGAAGAAATTGATAAAAACGCTCCTGTTGATGATAAATTCGTTACTTCAACGCTGATGAGAGCATCGGGTTTTGCAGATGCCGACTCTACTGACGAGGAAATTATAAATGCAGCTATTGAGCATGGTGTAATATCAAGTCCGGATGCGGCTGTTTCCGATCCGCAGCAGGCTGTTGAGTCGCTGGCAGCAGCTCATAACGAATGGATAACTCAGGAATTTGAAGAGCACCGCAACATTGAACTTGTCGATGGCGTTCAGAATTTCAGCGAAACTATGAATGTTGCCGATTTCAAGGTAACAAGCGATGGAGTTACAATTCCGTCTGATTATGCCAAAAGCCTTGAACAGGACAGCGTATTTATTGTTCCTAAAAACAGTGACGGAGAGGGCGGCGCATATAAGGTCGTTGCAAAGGTTGATAACGGCGACGGTACGGTAAGCGTAAAAAGCGTTCCTGCCGCACCGGAGGAAATATACGATACGATTGATGTTTCAGGTAAGTTCTATGCCGATATGAGCAACTTTGAAGTTGCTGACGGCACCGAACTCACAAACGGATCCGAT
>UQXS01000130.1 GCA_900545125.1 uncultured Ruminococcus sp. | reverse complement strand
CTCCCGAGCAGCTTCGTATGCATTGGCTGGGACTGGGACTGGGACAGCGTTCTGTCAGCTTTATGCCCAAGCCCTATAATCCGGATGCATCGGCAGAGGATACCGACCCTGTTGTAAAAGACGGTTTGCTGCTGTCTAATGTATACAATCGTATGATACGAACAGCTTTCTATACAACGCAGAAAGAGCTGAACGGAATTCTTCCTGATAAAGCTCCGGAGGAGAATTTTGTGGCAGATGCCAGAAAAGCTGTTCTGGAATATGAGCGTCATATGTCAAAGTTTGCCTTCCACCAGTGTACTTATGTTCTTGACAGCTATATCAGAAATGGAAGTAAGTACATGGCAAGAACTCTTACAGGCGAGTATCCTGATCGTGAAGTTCTTGAACAGGCTCTTGCAAATCTGTTCTATATTATCAGGATAGCAGGAATTCTTCTTCATCCGATGGCTCCCTTTGGTACGGAAAAGCTTCGTGAATACCTTAGAGCAGACGAGCGTATCTGGTCGTGGGATACTATTTTAGAACCGTTGAATTATTTTACCGGTGAAAATCATGAGTTGAAATTTCTGCCGCCGAGAACTGATTTCTTTACACGTCACTAGAGTCAGTTTGAAAATCAGATATAAAAAATTGCCGTATCGGTTTTATCCGGTACGGCAGTTTTTTTATTCTGTTACTATAACTTTAACTTCGGCTTTTACGTCAGGATTTGCTGCGCTGTATACTGTAACGGTACATTCACCGGGAGCGATACCGTATATCCAGCCCTCAAAATTTACGGTAGCAATGTTTGTATTGCTGCTTTTCCATATTTCGGACTTGTCCGGAGCGTCAGCCGGGAGCATTGTTACCAGCGGCATATCTCCGAAATCTTTTTTAATGGTAATTTCATAGCGATCAAGTTTTATTTCAGCAACTCTGTTGTCGATAACAGTTACGCTGACTTCTGCTTTCACATTTGGGTTATTCACGCTTTGGACAGTAACGGTACATTTACCGGGAGATATTCCGGTTATCCAGCCCTCGTAGTTGACTGTTGCGATGCCGGTATCGCTGCTCCACCATTTTTCCGATTTATCCGGAGCAGAGGAGGGAAGCATTTTTACAATAGATATATCACCGCATCCGACTTTTACTGTTATTTCATATTTACTCAGCTCTATATCCTGAACAGTATAGGGATCATCATATCCCGTTGTTGTTTTGGATGTAGATGAGGATGTGGATGAAGATGAGGATGTGGATGAAGATGAAGAAGTTGATGTTTCCGTAGTTGTTGTAGATGTTGTGGTAGTTGTCGTGGACGAGGTAGTTGTTGTAGGCGGCTTGTGAATATCAATCGGGCCGTATTTAAGGAAGTCCTCAAGCATCAGTACACCACCCGATGATAAATATGTATAATAGTTAAGTGAGATAGTTGCATCACTGCCGGTAATAATGCCATCACCGTTTATATCGCAGGCGTTTTTCCTTGAACCGCTGAAATTTCCATCCCCTCTGCTTGATAAGAGAGTATATTCCTGTAAGATAATAGTTGCGTCAGTTCCGGTATATTTCTGATCGTTGTCAACATCTCCGAGTGTATATGAAATATCAGTGGTAGTGGTGACGGTAGTTGTTACAGTAGTTTTAGGCTTGGAAGTTGTAGAAGTTGTTTTAGTAGCTGAAGTCTGCTTGCCGGTTGTTTTGGCAGTAGTTTTGGTTGATTTAGCGGTTGTTTTTTTAGTTGCAGTGGTAGTTGTAGTTGCGGTTGATTTAGCAGTTGTTTTTGCTGCTTGTGCTAATGGGAGATTGTCCGGGGTATTCTGAATGCATTTTGTTTCTGTTGAAAAGGTTTCGCAGGGGATAACAGCACCTTGAGCTGTTGCCGGATACGAAGAATATCCGGAAGCAGCCGAACAGATACAAAGTGCAAATGAAATAACGGCTGCAAATAGCTTTTGTTTTTTCAAAAAAATCCCTCCTAAATATTTGGTCTTTAGACGTCTTTTTTTCTTTTTTCTAAAGACAAAGATAATTATACCATATTATGGAAGAAAAATAAAGAAATTAGAGAAGAGTTGTGCAATTTGCCATGCAGAAATTTTGTTTTCTTTTTTGCATGAACTTGGGCAAAACGCAAAAAAAAGGATGCAAAAGCATCCTTTTTTAATAAAATTAATTAAATTATTTTATGATTCGGCAAATGGATCTAATGAAGAGACCAGATTCAGAAGGAATTTCTGTATCATAAGAGCGTCATTATTTGTAAGGTCTGTACCATTTTCATAAACATCGGCATTGATCTTGCCCTGTTTTGTAATATGGGAAGGATCAGTTCCGTTAATGCCATATGCGTCCGGGTTGCCGATACTCTGCATTACGAGCACAGCATCGTTAATAAATACCTTGCCATCGCAGTCGGCATCTCCCCAGACAGTAGGTTCAACAGGAGGAGCGGTTGTGGTTGTGGTTGTGGTTGTCGTTGTTGTAGCAGTAGAAGTCGTTGTAGTAGTTGTTGTAGATGTAGTTGTAGTTGTAGTTTTCTTTGTAGTAGTGGTTGTAGTCGTCTTTTTCGTAGTAGTGGTAGTAGTTGTTGTGGTTGTTGTTGTGGTAGTAGTAGTCTGAGGCTGTTCGTAGTAAACTTCTATTCCGCTTAATGTAACGGTATCAGGAGTGCCGTAGTAATATCCAACAGTGATATTTCCGTCAGGATTTACAAGATTTGAAATTGCATTTGTACCGGAAATTGAAGAAGGAACGATCCACATAACTTCCTGTTTTTTACCTGCTTCAAGGACGACATAGCTGCCTTCTTCCTGGAAGTAGTAACCGTTATCTGCATCATTTGTACCCGTACCGATACCATAAACGAATTTTTCTATATCAGCATCAGCGGTCACTTCAAATTTAATAGCATATACGTCCATATTTTTTTCAAGTTCAAGAGTTGAATAAGGAATTTCAACGCTTTGCTTTGTTTCATCGGTATAGTCAAGAACGCTGTCTAAAACAGCAGAGAGCGTACCTGTATAGGGAACGGTTCTTTCAATCGTGTAAGTAAGAGCTGCACTTGTAATAGTACAGGTTTCTGCTTCTGTGTATTCTTCAGTATCAGCGACCGTACCGTACCAGAACTGGAATGAAACAGTATCAGAGAGCTGAGTTGACATACATTCCTGAGCGCTCTTAGGGGGTTCCCAGTATGCATTGAAGTATGTGCCAGCACCTTCGATGGTAGTACCTGTTCCGATATCGTCGATAAGGAATTCAACGCCTTGTGCGACAAAATCGTCCAGTTGTTCCTGACCCATATCGTTGTACCAGTAGCCTGCGCTTTCTTTGCTTTCGATTCCGGCAATGCGTTTTGCGTATTCGGTGTCGGCATCAGAACCGTTTTTTACATTCATACCGCCGCCATACATAAATTTGTCGAAAGGTGTTTCAGACTCAACGGTAACATTCAGGGATTCAACAGTGATTCCGTTCATTTCGGTGATACCAAAGTCAGCGTAACTGAATTTATGGCTGTTTATAGGAGCGTCCTCTGTAAATTCATCCGGATTAAGAGCATAATAGTCCTCATCGAAACCTGCTGTAAGGAGAATATCGAGATCGTTAAGTTCTCTTGTAACAGTGGAAGAGATGGTAGCCGTACCGTCCCCGTTATCTTTGAAGCTCCAGTCTCCGCTTTTTCTGTTTTTAGCATCAAAAGACGGACCGGGATTCGGATCAGGGTCGGGATCCGGATCAGGTGTTACAGCGGAAGCGTTAAAATCAGTTTTAGTAAGAGTTACAGGATTATCGACCATATCACCCACTGAATTATCGTAGTGAGCGCTGTAGTAACATCTGAACTGATATTCACCGCCGGGTTTGATATCGAGGTCGCTGAGGTCTACGGTAATGGTATTGGTTCCCTTTTTGAGGGAGATTTCAAAGCCCGAGCCTTTTGAATCCCAACCGCCCTTAGAATTATGTTCAGTCCAGTAAGGGGATTCGTTGATAGCAACGCCAAGACCATAAGTAAATTTCTGGTCATATTCCGCTTCGATAGTAAAAGTGATTTGTTTTGCGCCATCTTCCGGAAAAGTTCCGGAAGCAGAATCATCGACCGACATAGATTTTCCTGCTGTTTTCAAAGCTGAGAGACCCGTATCGGGGTTAGTCTGGGCATTGACAACGGGTGCTGCAAGGCAGGCAGGGACAGCAGAAACCGCAAGAACCAAACTTGTGGCAGATGCCTTCACTCTGCTGAAAAGTGATTTCTTCATTGTTCATTCCTCCATAAATAATTTTCATTTGTGAATATATTACCTATATTAACAGTATATCACACATTAGTGATGGCGATGTTAATACTTTGTAAAAGTTTTGTGAATTTGGAAAAGAAAATGTGCAGATTATACAATGATTTTTTCAAAAAAGAGCACAGAGAAAAACTGTGCTCTTTTTACAATATTGATTCTCCGTTGATTATTCGGAATTACTTCTTGACGTAGTAGTTTTTTCGTTGGTCTGGGGTTCGATATGTCTGGATTTTTGAATGATGACCTGCGGTTTTGAAGGATTAGCGACAGCCCATACTTTATTGGAAGCAAGACATGAAACAGTGACGTCAAAAGAGAACTGTCCCACAGAGATATCGGAATTAAGCAGATTTGCTTCTGCAAAGAAGTCGGTGGGAGTAAGTTTTTCAAGTTCATCCTTTGGTCCGACGATGCATACCTTTACATCGTTGCTGATAAGGTCGTAATCATAATCACTGCTGCCCGGCTTGTTAGTTATATGGATATTTTTCTTATCGATTATAAATTCCTTTCTGTCAAGGTTGCTGTCATCGAGAGTAAGTACGACATTTTCAAGACCGGACATATTTATGATATTGCTTTCTTCAAGCAATGTATTTATGTCGAATGATTTGGTGTATCCAAGATCCATATCGCTGAGATTTATCTTGCCTATTTCGAGGGGATCAGCAATTTCAAACTGACTGTTCTTTGAAGCGAGTGTTAGTGAATCGGCAGAAAGATTGAATTTAAGGCTGCTCTTGTCAAAGTCCGCCGAGCCTCCGAGGATCTGAACCGAAAGTTTCACGGTTTTCTGAGAAAGGACGGGGATATTGATAGAGAAACTTGCGGTATTGAAGTCCATCATAGACTGGTCGATAACCGTACCGTCTTCAGCTAAAAGCTGTAGCTGGTCAGTCTGGAGATCCACGGATGATTCAAGCACCATTTTCCTGTCGGTGTACGCATAGCATTTAGAAATATTTGAGAGTTGTTCTGACGGGCCTGTTATCTTGACGGTATCGGGTTTGCATTTTTGTTCAGCCTGATAGATGACTTTTCCGTTGATTACGGAGATATTGGGATATTTCGGTTCTACGGGCATTTCTATAGTCTCATATTTATCGAGCATGACCGTGACTGTCTGAGGGGAGATAGACTCCACTTCAAAGGGGATATCGTCGTTGCACCGTACTTTCACAGACAATGTTTTTCTGCCGGGGGTCGAGATACCTGCCGTATCCACGTAAGCGGTGAAACTGTCCGGGCTCATTTTTGAAGCCTGAGTACGGCTTCCTTTAACGGTTATGTTGACGTGTTCAAGATTGCATGAAATAATGCTGAGACCGTTTTCCGAAGCGGTCGAGCCGGAGATATCCGTGCTGAGCTTTACATCTCTGATCTGCTTTGTAACGGATGGATAAAGAGCCATTGAGATAGCGAACCATACGATGCAGGCAATAATCACGGAATACACCGCAAGAGAGAGATTATTCTTTGCGCCTTTGGCGAGACGTTTTTTTATTTTTTTAAATATTTTCATTTCTTTTTCCTCCTTTCACCGTGTGAGGAAAAAAACTTTTTGCCGGGAATCGTTATCTCGGTTTTTTCTTCAAAGATTTCATTTTCAAGAAAAGTTTTAAGTTTTTCACGGGTATAATCTCTGACAAGAATACCGTTCATGGCAGTTGATATCTGACCTGTTTCTTCTGATACCACTATTACGATAGCGTCTGAATTTTCGCTCATTCCGATAGCGGCTCTGTGACGTGAGCCAAGGCGTTTGTCGATCTGTGCATCTTTCTGTGGTTTTGGCAGGAAGCAGGCTCCCGCAAGGATCATTCCGTCCCTCATGATAACTGCCCCGTCATGAAGCGGAGTTTTGGGGTAGAAGATATTGCCGAATATTTCTTTGCTGGGGGTAGCATTAAGGATAGTACCGGTTTCTATCTGTTCTCCGAGACGTACCTGACGTTCGATTACGATAAGGGCGCCGGTGCAGGTGGCTGAAAGTTCAACGCAGGAATCGCATACGGCTTCTATAGCCGGTTCCCATGTTCTGGTGAGTTCGTCAGCGTTCTGACCTATACCGAGAAAGCGCACTCCCAGACGTGTTCTGCCTGCCTTTTCGAGCATACGCCGGAGTTCAGGCTGAAAGAGTACGATCATAGCGATAAGTCCGATATCAAGAGCCTGACTCAGCAGATACGGAATAACTTTAAGCTGTAAGAAGACGCTTATGAAATAGCCTGCAACGAGGAAAAGAATTCCCTTGACCAGCTGACCCGCACGTGTTTCACGGATAAGCCTGAGCAGCAGATAAATAAGATAAGCGAGAATTGCGATATCAATAATATCTATCAGTTCGATAGTGCTGATAATGCTGAGAAAGGCGGATTTCAATTCGTGGAGGGACATTTATTCACATCCTTTATGTATATATGTACGAGGGCGGCTGCCCCCGTTTACGCAGTTTCCTATATTATATTGTACCACATTTTCAGATATTTTCAATAGTTTTTTATAAATTTTTATGGTTTGAGATTTTATTAATTAAATTAGCAAGAGCAATTCCGTCACTTTCCTTACTGAAAGCGGACGGAGCGAATCTCACCGTGCCCGTTTTTGTTCCGAGTTGGGTATGAGCAAGAGCCGCACAGTGGAAACCTGCCCGGAGACAGTATCCGTGCCGGGCGAGTTCGCC
>UQXS01000129.1 GCA_900545125.1 uncultured Ruminococcus sp. | reverse complement strand
GCTGACGGCTGAAAGGGTGGTGGCATTTTAATGAATATATTTGCAGTTTTATGTATACTCGGCGTTTTGTTTTCTGTCGGAGCAGCCTGTGTCTGGCTGCGGAAAAGAACAGCAGCAGAAGCCGCTGTGCTGGGAACTGTATTCTTCTTTTTCACGTATATTTTCGGAAGCATGGCGCTTTTTGTCATAGACCGCTTTTCGCTTTTCCGTGCGGTATCTGCGGCGTTGGTGCTTGATATTCTCGCTTTCGGAGCGGCTGTGTTTTTCAGAAGATCAAAGCCGTTCCGGCTGAAAAATCTCATTGACCTTGATCTTTCCATAAAGGATATGCTGATACCCGTAGCTGTCTGCATATCCGCTGTTCCATTTGTTTCGGTAAAGAACGAGATCTTCGGCATGGGACAGGATCAGGGCGTATATCAGGTGCAGGCTCTTAATTTTATGTACGATGACAATGCCAGACAGAAAGACATTGAAGAGTATCATCTTCTGGAAGATACTGAAGCTCAGGAACACTTTGAATACAAGGTAAAGTCACTGGGCGGATATGATATTCAGGATCCGGACTATCCCGACACTGTCTACGACTACGATGTAAGCCCTGTATCGGGAATTTTTCACGGAATTCCTACATATACCGCAATGCTTGCCATGTGGGGAGAACTCTTCGGAGCAGAAAACATGGCGGATATCGGAACTGTTTTCTATATCCTGACTATCTTTCTGATATACTATGTATGCCGGAATCTTAAACTTAAAGCGGCATCACGGATATGCACCTGTCTGCTTGCGGCATTTGCTCCGGTAGTTATGTGGGTGGCGAAATCCACGCTGACAGAGATGTTCCTTGCCGTTATAATGACATCGTTCATGTATTTTATCACCGACGATGAGCGGCCGAAAGAAAAATGGATGTCGATAATTCCGGCAGCGGTATTCGGATGCTATCATGTATCCGTATTTACCATGCTTCCGCTTTTCGTGATTGTCTACGGCGGAATGTACGTCTTTACCCGTGAGAAGCAGTATGCCGTGCTTACTCCTGCTGTCACGGCAGGATATCTGGCAAGCTTTTTCATGATGAAACAAGTACAGCCTATGTACACCATGAACAACTATCGTGATATCTTTGTGGGCGGAATAAACGTGAACAATATAACTACAGTAGTAACGGCGGCTTCTTTAGGACTGATAGCAGTTTCATGTGTATTTATATTCATTGTTTCCCGGACGAATAAAAATTTCCGTGCAGCAAGATTCAGCAAAAATCTCAGTGAAAGCCGTCCTTTCAGGATATTTGCGGCAATGCTGCTGATAATTCCGCTTGTATTTACGGTATTCAATATAATAAGAAAGTATGATTCATGGGATGAGGCAAGTCATGCGTCGATTTTCGGGTTCGGCGTGAATGCCGGACTGGTATTCATCGCATTGGGAGGAATTCTTGCTCTGTTTACCACAGGACATTTCATTCAGAAGAATTCACGTCTTGTGATTTTCGTGATGTTCTTCTACTGCGTGCTGGTTTATTCGGCGTTCCTCAGACCGGAGATACAGTATTACTATTATTATTCACGCTACCTTGCACCGTTTATCCCTGTTGCGGTGATCTTTGCGGCAGTATCTCTCGACAAATTGGGAGGACGTGCGATGTATCCTGCCGCTGCACTGAGCATTGTGCTGAATCTGCCTTTTATACGCGGGCAGAAAGATTCAAAGGACGATACACGCATGGAATGGAGCGTTCTTGAAGATGTCGCCGATGTGGTGGATGAGAATTCCTGCGTTGTTATTTGCAGCAAATATCAGCCGGAATTATGGCTTCCTCTGCGAACGGTAACGGATGCCGATGTTTATCCCCTCAACGAATCGGACGAAGATCAGTTCAGGGAGCTAAAAAGCCGGTATGACAAGGTGTTCTGTATTTCGGACAAGGAAATATCCGGAGACGACTTTGAGGTCTACTATAAAAATGTGATAAATCATTCGGAGGACGACGGCAATAATACGGGAGATTTTGTTCCCATGTCCCTGAAATATATGGAGGTACAGGACGATATTTACGTATACTCCTACGAAAAATACAAGCTTGTATATGATGCGGCAGAGGATTACCGGTATTTCAGCGGATTTTTCGCTCTGGAGGGAAGCTTCTGCTGGACGGCTCAGGAGAAAACAGAGATAATCGGAAAGCTTTATCCAGCCGATTATAAAGCCGGACTTTCTTTCGGAACGGTGATACCTTTTGAGTACATCAATAAGGATGAAGTCAGCGTGACCATGTACATAAACGGCGAACCTGTGGGAACTGCCGCAATAACGCCGGATAACAACTGTACCGATATTTCTTTCGATGTTCCGGAAGAACTGATACGGGACGGCGAAAATATAATCGGATTTGAAACCGATTTGTGGAATACCTCAGACGTGAATCCGAACGATAACCGCATGGTGGGAATCCCGTTTGCGTCACTGACCTTTGAGGAGAAAAAATGAAAGGAATAATAATATGAAGCTGATAATTCAGATCCCATGCTATAACGAGGAAGAAACTCTTGAACTTGCCTATAACGACCTTCCAAAGCATATCGACGGCATAGATACCATAGAATATCTTATCATAAACGACGGCAGCAAGGACAATACTGCCGCAAAAGCAAGAGAGCTTGGCTTTCACCATATCGTGAACTTCAAGCAGAACAAAGGTCTTGCCAAGGGATTTATGGCAGGCATTGATGCCTGTCTGCACCTTGGAGCCGATATTATCGTTAACACTGACGCTGACAATCAGTACTGCGGTGCGGATATCGAAAAGATAGTCCGCCCCATTCTGAATGAAAAGGCTGATATTGTTATCGGTGAGCGTCCCATAGACCAGACCGAGCATTTCTCGTGGAAGAAGAAGAAATTCCAGCATCTCGGAAGCTGGGTAGTCCGTGTGGCTTCCGGTACGGAGATTCCCGATGCTCCCAGCGGATTCCGTGCCTATTCCCGTGAAGCTGCTCTCAGGCTCAACGTTGTGAACGAGTATACGTATACTCTTGAGACTATTATTCAGGCTGGCAACAACAAAACAGCCATGACCTCTGTACCTATCAGGACGAATCCGGAAACAAGACCCTCACGTCTTTTCTCCAGTATGTGGCGGTACATGAAGCGTTCCTCCACGGTTATAACACGTTCGTTCGTAATGTACAAGCCGCTTAAATTCTTCATGTCGATAGGTTCTCTGCTCATGCTGGCAGGCATTGTGCTGGGAGTACGTTTCCTTATCTACATAGGAATGGGCGAGGGCGACGGACATATACAGTCCCTTATTCTGACGGCTATTTTTATTATGATGGGATTCCAGACCATAACAATGGGACTTCTCGGCGATACGATAGCGGCGAACAGAAAGCTCCTTGAGGATGTTCAGTACAGGGTCAGAAAAATGGAGTGCGGCAGCGGTGATGATGATGAAAAAAACAGACAGACTGAAGAAAATAAACTCGATAAGTGATATAAAAAACAAGAGGGTTCTTTATATAGCCACAAAGAATTCAGACTATCTGCGTCTGACTCAGGAACTGCGCATACTCCGGGAGAACGGCTGCGAAGTCACCGAAATAGTTTCACCGTCAAAGAGCTATCCCAAGCGGCTGATTTACGTATTCCGAAAGCTGCTCTCCGTGAAAATTAAGGATTATGACATGAGCTTTGTCGGATTCGCACCGCAGCTGGTGATGCCGCTTTTCGGCAGAAAACTGCGGAAGAAACCTGTAATGGAAGATTTCTTTATATCCATGTACGACACGCTCTGCTGCGACCGGAAAAAATTCAGACCTAACGGTCTTATAGGACGTCTGCTGCATCATATAGATGCAAAAACTCTTGCAATGGCTGACAAGGCAGTCTGTGATACAAATGCTCACGGAGAATTTTTCTGCCGTGAATTTGACTTTCCGTGCAGTAAAATGACGACTTTGTATCTTGAAGCCGATTCTGACATATACTATCCCCGTGAGACAGCGGAAAATAAGGAATTTACCGTGCTTTACTTCGGCAGCGTACTTCCGCTTCAGGGCGTTTCGGTCATTCTGGATGCTATCGGCCTGCTGAAAGACGAGCAGGGAATACGATTTGTTTTCGTAGGGCCTCTGGGAAAGGACAACATCCGCAAAGGGGAAAATATCACGGAATATATCCAGTGGCTGCCGCAGGAAAAGCTGGCTGAAAAGATAGCTCAGGCTGACCTTTGTCTGGCAGGTCATTTCAGCGGCGATATAATGAAAGCAAAAAGAACTATTCCCGGCAAGGCGTATATCTACCGTGCTATGAACAAGCCTATGATCCTTGGCGACAACAGTGCGAATCACGAACTTTACAGCGAAGATCAGGACGGAATATACTTTGTGGAAATGGGTGATCCCCGTGCTCTGGCGGAACTGATACTCCGCATACGTGACCGGAAGGAAGAAAAACATGAAGAAAATCGCTAAAATCGCAGGAAATCTGCTGATGATATGTGCTGTGGCATTTCTGATAAAGAAAATCGTTGATATGGATGCCGATCTGTCACAGCTGCTTTTTCCGCCGGTAATGGGAGCTTTTTTCGTTAATCTGGCGGTTCAGACGCTTTTGGTAGCTGTGGGATGTTTTCCGTGGATGGTTTTTACACAGTCGCTGTCCGGGAAGAAGATACCCTTTTCGTCAGCCATGCCTGTTTATACGAAATCAAACGTGTATAAATATCTGCCCGGAAACGTCTTTCAGTATGTCGGACGGAACAAGCTTGCCTTTGATATGAATATCAGCCACGTAGACGTAGCCTGCGCCACGATACTTGACATTCTTTTCTGCGTGTTCTGGACGGGCATTATTGCGGCGGTTCTTCTTGGAAGCCGGATAGCCGGACTTCTGGAAAAATACGGAAAGAATATCCTGATAATAGGTGCGGCAGGAATCATACTGGCTGCGGCAGTCATAGTATTTATCCGCATAAAATTCGGCAACAAGCTTAAAGAATATCTTTCACGCTATTCAAAGGCATTTGAAAAGGAAAACCGAAAAAGTCTCATGGCTGGTATTTTTTATTATCTTATCAGCAATATCGTATCCGCAGCCATGTATTTTGTCTGTATGATGCTGGTTCTCGGACGTTCCGCATCGGCGGCGGAGCTTATGACTCTTACGGGAGCGTTCATGTTCGCATGGATAATCGGATTCGTCACCCCCGGAGTACCCGGAGGGATCGGGATTCGTGAAAGCGTCATGATATTTGTATGCGGCAAGGTTTTTCAGGAAAAAATAATACTTTTCGTGCTTGTAACACGGCTTGCGTCCATTGCGGCAGATCTGGCGGCATTTGTGATAGGACAGATAAGTCTGAAACGTTCAAAGGGAGTCTGAGTTTTTGCAGAATTGCCCTTGTAATTCTTCTGATATTGTGATATAATATCAATGATTCTATCAAAAGAGGAGTGATCTCTATGGTCGGATTTGAAAATCATATAGGAAAAATAACTATCTCGGAAAGCTACATCACCGAAATTGCACGCCATGCCGTAACGGATTGTTTCGGCGTTTCCGGTGTTTCGGGCGTGAATACGTTTTACCGGGCGATGTCTGCGCTTACTTTCGGAAAAGCGTTCAGGTCTAAAAACGGAGTTTCTGTCCGGACAGGCAAAAACGGCGGACTTGTCATAGATCTTCACATAAAAGTAAGCCACGGTACGAATATCACCGCCGCCGTCAGCAGCATTATCCATAATGTTTCTTTTAAGGTTGAGGAGGCTGCGGGCGTTCCCGTACAAAAGGTCAACGTATTTGTTGACGATATGACAGTGTAAAGAACGGAGGACTGGAATGATAAAAGGTTCCATGTTAAGAGATGCCGTTATCTCAGCGGCAATTACTATATGCAACAGAAAGCGTGAGGTGGACGAACTTAACGTCTATCCCGTTCCGGACGGAGATACCGGTACTAATATGTCCATGACGATAGGAAATTCCGTTGCCGAACTCAGACGGCTCGGCGACGATGTAACGGCCGCCGAAACGGCAAAGACGGCGGCTTCCACTTTTCTCAGGGGAGCAAGAGGAAATTCGGGAGTTATCCTTTCGCTGATTTTCAGAGGATTTGCAGCCGGGCTGTCGGAATGTACGGAGGCAGGCTGCGAAGATATGGCACGTGCTCTTTCTCTTGGTGTTGAATCTGCCTATAAGGCGGTCATGAAGCCGGCGGAGGGAACTATCCTTACCGTTGTGAGAGAAGCTGCCGAAAAGGCTGCGGAAATGGCTCTTTCAACCAATGATACGGTGATATTCTGGAATGCCGTATGCAGTCAGGCGGAGGAGACACTGGCAAAAACTACGGAGATGCTTCCGCAGCTTAAAAAAGCAGGTGTTGTTGATGCCGGAGGAAAAGGTCTGGTTATAATTTTCCGTGCAATGGCGGATGTTTTCGAGGGCGGAAAGATAGCCGTTCCGGAGGAACAGACATCCGACAGCTCAGGTGATGCCGATTCTTTCCGTACCGCCGTAAGCGAATACGACGATGAAATAAACTATACATACTGCACCGAATTCATGGTGGAAAAGAAAAAGAACTGCCCTGATATATTCATGCTGCGTGCATATCTTGAAACGATAGGCGACTGCGTTGTGGTAGTGGATGATGATGAGATAATCAAGGTACACGTCCATACGGATAATCCGGGAAACGCTATTCAGAAAGGTCTGGAGTTCGGCTGGTTTATAAACGATCCGAAACCTAAGATAGAGAATATGCGTATCCAGCATCAGAACAAGGTGCAGGAAGCAAGAACTGCCGAAGAGGAAGGCTTTACTCCGGCTGAACAGGAAAAGGAATTCGGCTTTGTTTCAGTTGCTGCCGGTCACGGTCTTGAAGCGATGTTCAGCGACCTTGGCGCAGATGTTGTCGTGCAGGGCGGTCAGACCATGAATCCGTCAACGGACGATATTCTCAGGGCGATAATGAAAACTCCG
>UQXS01000128.1 GCA_900545125.1 uncultured Ruminococcus sp. | reverse complement strand
TTTAGCCACTTCGGCGGCTGAGTAGCATGATAATGAATTAGTCATCTGCTGTACCTCCTATATTCAAATTTCAAGTTTCTATGTGAAAAAAGCGTTTCGGGCCCGATTTACTTTTACATTGTAAATTCTACCTCAAATGCAATCTTTGTCAATTTATGGGGTTATTTCCCAAAATTGAGGGTAAAATATTTAAACATATCCATTTATGAGGATTAGCAAATGGAGATATATTATTACAGTATAAGGTGATATTATGAAATCTGATTATGATAAATATAGACATCAGGAATTGAGAAGTCTTGTGAAGGGTATTTTTGTTACTACAAAAAACAATTATCAGAAAATTGATGCTGATACTGCTATCATATCTCGCGGTGAAGGTCAAGACCTTAAGGATTGCTCGTTTCAAGCAGTGGATCGTGAAAGGTACTATAATTTATTTGAAATAGCGTTAACGTACAAGAATTGTCAATTCAAGTATAAGGGAAATAGAGATAATCAAAGTAAATTTGATCAGACTACCGCTATGTATAATTCTGTGGATTTTTTCGTAAAAAGAAATATTCCTCTCGATTACACATTTCAGAGCCAAGAAGAGGCGGCACTGTTTTCACGCTTAATCTATAGATTCATAACACAGCTACTTGATGTATTGTTTGAAGAGTATCCGTCTGATACTGAGAGCAAGTATCAAGAGGTGTTAGATCAAATCCGTTGTGAGGTCATTGTTAAAGATATATATGAGCTTATATATGAAACTGCAAAGTGGTCTGATGCTGAATTGATTACTTATGGTAAACGAACTGTTGATGAATGTGATTCTGTTATTTTAATCGACTTTGGGTATGAATCATCAAAATACCTTACTGATGATATTGACACTTGTTTGAAACTGCGTCCTGTTGACAAGAGGATTATATTTACACATTCTGAACTTGAAAATGATTTCTACGAAATTGATGCCATTAATTATAAAAAGATTCAGTATGCAAAAAATATTAACTATTACCCGATGGAGATGTTTGATCTTATTGATGAACAAAAGGATTTTTATAAGTACAAGAGACATAATAAAGATCGAAGTGTGCCGAGATTTCTTTGCGTTGCTTTCAGCTTAAATGATGTTATAGTTCTCCCAGATTATAAAAATAATGATATTAAGAAGAATATCCGTAATAAACTTGCTGAGAGAGCATATGCATACATATATGAAAAGTATATTGATTTTAAAAAGCAGAGTATAAATCGATGTAATCAGATCGGTTCCATTCTTAATGAATTAATGTGTATAGATTACCGATTACTCTTTGGAGATAATGAATATTTGCCGAGTGCATTTAAACTTGGCTTCGTTCGATTTGAGCAATTCCTCAAAAATCAAAGTATAGAATTAAGTGACAAAAATACTGTTTTTAAATATCTTATAACAGTATGGATAGATGAGTTCAGTTGCATTTTGGATTCTATGTTGGCTGACGATAATTATAGAGACTTCATAAAGGGAGCGATGCTTAACAAATATTTGAGAGCTGTTAAAGCTCAGGAAAAAACAAACAATCTTAATGAGGCAAATAAGTTGTTCTTCGATTTTTATAAGAAATATAAAAATGCGATTGAAGATTTCATAAGAAAAGTTGACGTAGTGAAAAAAGAGTTTTATGATAATCAATTTGAGGAATGCTTACAAAATGGATCCAGTTCTTATGAGCATCTAAGATATGCGTTGTCTTTGTATAAAACGTATTTACAAAACCCGAATACGAAATAGTTTTTACGTCTGTGCTAACTGAGCACTCAAAAAACACTTGTCCAAAACGACAGATGCTTTTTTGCTCTTTGCAAATGGCTATATATAGCGGAGTGTCCAATTGTCCACAAAAAGGTTCGTATATAATAAAAAAATACAGCTCGCCCGTGAAGGGCGAACTGCAAATCATATTATTTCAAGAAAGTGCGAAGATTCTCCATATGTTCAGCCTGAAGCTGATCTGTGACGTGAGCATACAGATCAAGGCTTATCTGAATGGAACTGTGTCCGAGTATGCGGCTGAGTGTCTTTATATCCATACCGCTTTCAAGACTGCGTGTTGCAAAAGTATGTCTTATACCGTGTACATTGATGATACGCATATTATGACGTTTGAGCATAGCCTTAAAAGCGTTCTGAAAATTCTTAGGATCGAAAGGCGTTCCTGTCCTGGTAAGGAAGACAAGTCCAGTATCCTTCCAGCCATTTTCTGATATCAGGTGCTGCTGCTTTTCTCTATGCTGTGATAACTTTTCGGCAATCTCAGGAAGCAGTGGTATCGTTCTTATCGAATACTTTGTTTTTGGTGTATCGAAGAAGAGTATCGTTTTCTGAGGACTGTTCCGATCAGGATTCTTTATGCGGTTGATAGTCTGCGTGATCTTGATATAGCTGTCGCCGTTAAGATCAAGATGAACATTTTCCCACGGCAGACCCAGCAGTTCACCCATGCGAAGTCCAGTGTAAAGGTCAAGCAGTACAGCCATTCCGATGCGTTCGTCAGGCAGGTACTTTTGAAGCTCCGTCTGCTCCTCAACTGTAAAGAAACGTCTTTCCTGTTTTACTATCTTGGGAACAGTTACGAGGTCGGAAACGTTGCGGTTGACATATCCCATTTTATAAGCTTTATCAAGAGCAGTGTGTATCATCGTGTGAAGGTTGTGCATGGTCTTGGCACTCAGACCCCCTGTTCCGTCCAGTCTGCCGTTTTTGTATTTTTCTTGATAAAACCTTTGAAGCATCAAAGGAGTCAGGTCGCACAGCTTAATGTTTCCTATAGACGATTTAATGTGCCGGTCAATATATGCTTCATAATTGACAGTGGTGGACGGCTTCAACTGACCGATACAGTACATATCTATCCAGATTATCAGCCATTCGTAAAATGTGATCTTTGAAGGCTCGGTGTAGTCATTGTACTTCACTTCATTCAGTAGCTTATTGACTTTTTCAGTTACTTCACGTTTGGTTCTGCCGGATAAGTATTTGCGTTTGGGCGTACCGTTTTCGCAGTAAAGTGTAACAGCTCCGCGCCAACGTCCGTTTTTGTCTTTGTAAATGCTGCCTTCGCTGTTTGCGTTTTTTGGCATATTACATCACTCCTAAAATAAGAATGCCGCCATTGCTGGCGGCTTAAGTATTTATTAGATTTTTGACTGTTTCAAAATATTCTTTTATCTCAGCATTTTCAGGCTCAATTTGCAGTGCAAACGCTATACGTCCGAGCAGAGAATGAAGGTATTTGTCAGGGGATATATCAAGTCCCCTGCGATTGATGCTCTCAGCAGCTACGTACTTTTGGCAGTAGTAAACTTCCTGACGCAGTGAACGTTTCTGACTGCGAGAAAGCGTTGGCTTTTCATTGACAACTACGCCAGTAACTCGCTGCTGCTGCGATGAGCTGATAAATACAGTTTTCTTATCATTGAGCGTAAGTCCCATACGATACAACATACGCCTGACTTTACCAACGACATTGGCACTGCGTATATCAGCCTTATTACCCGAGAACGTCATATCGTCACAGTATCGGGTATAGGTTATGTTACGCTCACTACACCAGCTACCTAACCTTTCGTCAAACTGCATCATCACCAAATTGGCTATGTAAGACGAGGTCGGAGCCCCCTGCGGCAGTCTTGCTTTGTAGATACAAAGGTGCGTCAGCAGTGTTGTTGCTGGAATTGACAATCCAAGACGCTTCATCACAAGATAGACCGCATCATCATCAATGCTGTCAAAGAAGTGTGATATATCGAGCTTTAGCACGCATTCCTTTCCAACGTGTGGAGAGGCGTTATCGAGCAGAGACTTTCCCTTACAGTACGCAGTCGAATACTCTGAAATTTCAAGTTGATACAGATATTGTTCAAGTATCCCGCGCTGAACCATTTTAAGGAAGGCATTAGGCACGCTGAGCTTTCGGTTCTTGTGGCCGCGTCCGTGATGAATGATAACCGTGTGATAGTTTTCATATTTACTGCCTCGACGCTTCTTGCGAGCAGTATAGTTATTGCTGAGCATATACAGCTTATTCGCAGGGACATCAAGAGTTTCGGATATTTTCATAACATCAGCATCTATCATACCTAAGCCTCCTATCCTTTAAGTTTAACAGCCGCCGGCACAAAAGCATTAAAACGTTCGGAGCCGAATTTTTATTAACGCAGTTAATTCGGATTCGGTGGAGAACTTTTTATTTTGATCTTAGTCCTAAAATCACCCGCGGCGACTCGCCGCAGTTTTGCTTGTGCAAATTCGCTGCCAACGGCTGTTGCTTATATTATATCACGCCAGTTCGTTGATTGCAATAGTCAGACGATACCGTAGCAATCTTCGTAGATGTACTCGCCCGACAGGTACTTTATCTCGTTGACCGCCTCACGCAGAAGATTATTATCCATCAACATTTCTTCGACCTCCACAACTGTATATCCGTACTCCAAAAGCATTATTATCTCATCGGGGTCAGAGCCGTAAAGAGAAGCCATATCAATAAGCGTCTGCTCATATGCGGAGTAATAATCGTCATAGTCGTTATACCAGCCGCGGGACGTTGAGAACCTGCTAAACTGTGGAGCAGGCTTGAACTCCGAGCGTGTGATATCTCCGTTCCTGTCGATACGAATGATATCTCCTTCATCAGTTTTGATACGCTCAGATGCAAACTTATGCAAGCCTATCCTACGGAGAGCATTCTTCATGATACTTTCAGTAGAAGCGTATACATACAGCCCGATATCCTTAAAGTGCAACAGGCACATGGGATTGCTGCCCTTGACGATATATAGGTTATTGTTATCATCAAGCAGGCTGAAAGTGAAGTTGCCTTCCACTGTCTCAGCCATGTATTTGAGACTGTCAAAATCGAGCTTGTCCTGCTGCTCTATCAGCTGACAGGCAGCGTAAGAGTCGGTCTCTATATGTGTTGCAGGTATGAGCTTATCCTTCCGCAGCTCTTTGTCGTTCCACAGCACGCCGTTGTGGGCAAATGCAAAAGCTGTATCCCCGGCAACACCGGGGAATGGGTGATTATTATAGTTGAATTTCTCATTGCCCTGCGTTGTCATTCTTGTGTGACCCATGACAGCAGAAGTGCCTTCCGGAATACTGAAATGCAGCTTGTGGGCAGGCTTGGGACGCTTGAAGATCACCACATTATTTCCGTGAACGTAACTAATGCCGGCAGCGTCAGTACCTCTCTCTTCTGCTGCGTTTGCAAGAGCCTGAGTCAGCTTCTTCTTTATCCTGTAGGGCACGATGCCCTGATAATCTAACCAGCCAAATAAACTACACATAATTATTCCTCCTTCTCATCGTTGCAGGGGAGCTCCAGCAGTGATCCAGCGCCTGCTCCGCCGATAACTAATGCGACTAAACCTATGATTTTTATTATGTCCTTGATGTCCTTTTCGGTGTCCTTGTCGATGTCAAAAATGTCCGATAATAAGCCCATTATAAATCCTCCTCAATTGCAGTAATATCGTTGATGTAGAGCCTGCGCTCCTTGAGATATGCGATTAGCTTTGGCTCAGTTATGCTGCTGACGAACTCCGACCACGACAGCTTGTGAAGTCCTTCCTCACTGTAGTCCAGAGCCACGTTAATGATCGCATTGACCAGCTCCAGAGTTGCCATGAAGGTATTCAGTTTGAGCGTGCCACGGAACATTCGGAACTCAATGGTCGAGTAGTTCATCAGATTCACAGCCGCATAACGTCCATTATTGCCTTTCTTGGCTTTGTCGAGGATTGCTCTTGCTGAATTCTCATAACCGTAGCGTGAAGCCCACCTATTCATAGCATACTCAGAACGGCGGGAGAATTTCAGAAGCTCATTCCAATGGTGCTCCACGAAGTAGAGAATGCGGCTGATGACCTCGTCCTGCTCCTCCCTAGATTCGCCGAGGCAGTTCCGATTTACATGAACATGAAGCCCACAGGTGGAAGTCTGATGTGAGCGATATCCCAGATATATAGCCTTTTTCATAAGCTCGTCCCAACAAAAGCCCTTATGGTAATTTAACGACATCGGGTGCGTGACTATTTCCATACCGTCATCAAGTGAACCGTCTCCCTTTATGTAGATGCGGTCTTGAGTGGCGTTGGCAATTTTGAGTAGCTGTTCAGCGTTATCATCGTCCTTTCCTGCGCCGTCTATTTCGAGCTCAACACCAAAGAATCTGTTGCCGTCACCGTAGAATACAGGCTCGGGTTTATAGCCGTAATCGTGGATATTTCGGCATCTGTCGACTTCTTCATGGTAGCAATCGGAACAGTAATCATCTCCGTTTAAGTGGTAGCAGTCATCTTCGTGCAAAAGTGCATCACAGCAGGAACATCGAGTGTAGTGATTGTGATAGCAATGAGAGCAGAGAGTTGTGTACTCGTCACCATACGAATCATCGAGCCATACAACATTTCCGCACCTGTCGCAGGTTGTTGTGTGATGCTCATAACAGCCTATGCAGACTATTTCGCCTCCGACATCCTCATAGTCGTCGCCTTCAATAAGAGTTCCGCAGTGAGAACAGTATAAAGCGTTCTTGTTGTTATCTTCCATTGTAAAAACCTCCATAAATAGCGATAGCCAGCCCACAAGGGGCTGGCATTTTAGTTAGTATTCGTTTGCAAGTAGCATTGTTGAGTGGTCGCCATCGTCGATTACATAGACTTTTTCGGCGATTGGATTTTCCATTGGAATAATGTATTCCATCTTGTAAGCAGGTACCTCTGAGCTGTGCGTAATGGACTGTAGTACCCCTACAGGCTTCAGATCAAAGACCTGGAGATAGTCTTTCGGAGCTGGCAAATGCTCGACACAATCCCACATAAAAATTTGTAGTTCAAGCGGGATAGTTTGGTCAACTCCGCACGTAAGATATCGTTGCTGTTGAGACATCAATCTTTCCTCCCTTCGGTATAGTTTGTTGGTGATAATAGCTATCCTCAAGAAAATAATATATATA
>UQXS01000127.1 GCA_900545125.1 uncultured Ruminococcus sp. | reverse complement strand
TACTGCGCAGGAGGGTTACTCGATCACTGTATGGAAACTGAATATGAAACGATCGAATGGACGAGTAATGTTTGATTGTCGGACGGGTATATTCCGAATGACAGGCTTACTATGTTCATTTGCTGATTTCCGTCTGACAGAAAGGACGGAACCGGTATTATGAATGATTTACATACTCCTCAGATTTCATTATTCAGCGAACATGAGGAGCCGCAAAGCTACGAAGTTTACGTTTACGGGACTGATGATCTCAATGAGCAGAACAAGGACAGCTTCTGCGTGGCATTATGTCGGTATTTAGACGAGATCAATATAAGCCAGAAAACGCTTGCAAGACTGACGGGAATTGCTCCATCTACGCTCTCACGGTATCTTTCGGGTAAAAGGAAGATGCAGTATGATTACCTCTGTGCGGTCTGTATAGCAATCAGACTTCACCCTTTCAGGCAGCGTTACTTGTTTTCGCTCCTGCTGTATGCGATGCCATGTGACCAGGATTACAGAAAAGCAGATAAGAATATCATCAGGGCTTATCTTGACGGCTGTGCATTCGATAAACGTTTTACGCTTACAGCCTGCAATGAACAGTTGAAGGCAATCCATACCAAACCTCTTACAAACCTGACCTCTGCTAAGGAGGACAGTGAGTAATGGGAAGATTTATGTATGTCCACTTTGGCGATGATGTTCCCCGTAACATCGAGAAAGAGTACAACAAGCTCTTGCGAAAAGAACGATACATTGAGGAGCTGGATGCAAAAAACGGAAAGATCTATCCCGATTTTGACGATGTTCTATCTTCGAATCCCGATCCTGCGAGTATTCCCATAAGCGATGAAGAAGAAAAGGAGCAGATCAGGCACCGGAACAGGCTTGATTATCTGCCTGATGCCTTAGAACTGCTGAAATCGGATTTTCCTGAAGGGTATGAGCTTATACGGGACTACTTTCTGAGAGAGGATAAGGTGACGATGTGGTATCTCGTTGAGAAATACGGTTTATCAATTGATATGGTGCGTTACCGAATCAAGATTGCAAAGCAGAAGCTCAAGGAGTATATCATCTTGCACGAAAACGAATAAAGAAATATGTGCAGAACGCTGATTTTTTCTTTTTGGAGAAATAAACATGGGAAAAACCTTCCCGATTTTGCAAAATCCTCGGTTGATATATAGAGGGGTTCATACCACTGATGGCTGAAAAGGGTACGGATCACTCGCTGACATATCCTATCCTCCGTGATGAGGGGCGGTACGGTTCTTCCATTTGCCGCACCGTCCCATACTTTCAACTATGCTTTCATGTTAATTTCTTTTATTTTTCTGTCAACAGCAGAGATGCTGTTGGGAGTGTACGTCCTTCGGAGCGTACATTGCCAAAGGCATCTCACACATTCCTCTTAGTTTTGTTTGACGGCTGATATGCTGTCGGGAGCTTCCTCTCGATTTGAGGAGAAGCTGCCAACAGTACATCAAATATCAGGCATAAAAATAACTGACAACGATGCACTTAGTATCTTGACAATAGAATATGGAACATCTACGCTTTTTCAGTTTCTTTTCTTCTGACAGGAAGGAGGTTATGTCCTATGGATTCAATACCGCTTGAAGTTGTATATAAGAATATGTATAGCGAATATCCTGAGATACTGGAAGTAAAGGACTTATGTGAAATTCTCGGCTATGGAAAGAAAAAGGTTTATCAGCTTATCAAGGAAGGACAACTCAAAAAAATTCCTTGTGGTAGAACAATCAAGGTCGCAAAAGCTACGATTATAGATTTCGTTCTGCAATGCGCACAAAAATAACTGGTAGAAATGTCCCTTGTGTCAAATTTTGTAGAAGTGGTAGGAAAACGCTTGCAAATGACTTTGTATCGCGCTACAATATAGTTATGAGGTCAATAGCGCAGACCACCGCTTTCGACATAAGGAGGATAATATAATGAAAGCAAGTCTGCCTTTTAAGTACATTATTGCCGAAAAGAAGGGCAAAAACTATGTTGTCTTTGATTTCAAGGACGATAGTGGCAAGCGTAAGAGAAAATGGGTTACAACCGATTTGCCTGTTGACTGTTCTTATAAAGCACTGACAGCAAAGGTGAACGTAATAGTAGCAAAGTTCTATGAGGAGTTTCTCACAGGCAGCTTAACAAAAGTCAAGGAAACCCCAAAGGAAAAGACAGAACTCAGCGAGGAGGTTCTCAGTGATGATGCTGTATGCAAGACAAGTTTTGAGTTCACAGCATTTCTTGACTACTGGCTTGAAACAATCAGACCGACAATCGCACGAACCTCTTATGAAAGCTACAATCGCTATATCACCAGGATCAAAAACTATTTTGACGAGCGTTATCCGCATCTTCTTCTTGGCAACCTGACAGCTTTACAGCTTCAGCAGTTCTATAACGATAAGTTCAACAGCGGTCTTTCGGGCAATTCGGTAAAGCATTACCATGCCAATATCCACAAAGCACTAAAATATGCTGTAAAAATGGATATGCTCGATGTAAACGTCGCAGATAAGGTTGAACTGCCGAAAATCCAGAAGTTTGAAGCCAATTTCTACAACAAGGACGAGTTGGAACAGCTCTTTGAAGTATTCAAGGGCGATAGACTTGAACTTGTGGTACATATTGCAGCCTACTACGGACTTCGCAAGAGCGAGATAATTGGTTTGAAGTGGGATTCCGTCAACTTTGAGGAAAAGAAACTCACGGTTCGCCGTAAGGTTTCCAGCACTTATGGCGGCGGCAAAGAAATGATTTTTGTCGAAAATCAGCTTAAAACTGAGTCCAGTGTAAGAACTTTTCCCTTGATTCCTCATATTGAGCAGATGCTAATAGAACGCAAAAACCTTGAAGAATACTACTCGAAGCTCCTCGGTAAAGACTTTGACAGGGAATATGACGGCTTTGTGTGCCGTGACAACTTCGGTAAGCTGATTACGCCAAACTTTGTAACTACTCACTTCAAGTACATCATTAAGAAAAATAAGCTCAAACACATTCGATTCCATGATCTTCGTCATTCATGTGCCAGTCTGTTGCTGGCAAACGGAGTATCCATGAAGGCGATCCAGGAGTGGCTTGGACATTCAACATTTAATGTTACAGCCAATTTTTATAGTCACCTCGACTTTCATTCCAAAGTGGAGTCTGCGGAGACTATCGCCAAAGTGTTGGGTGGAGACAGTACAGATACGGAACAGGCTATCCATGATAAAGGTTCAGAGGACGAAAAAAATCGCAAGTCCTCAACCTGAGAACCTGCGATAATAGTGTGCCGATCGTCTACCCATTCTACCACGGCGGCATTATAAAAAAAGTAAAAAAGTTAATCAGGTCAACTTGACACGGGGGATAAAAATCTTTTGTGCTAAGACCAAAAATGAAAGTGAAATTGAAAAAAGCAGCGATTTTGGTAGAAAATTTGGTAGAAATCCGGTAGAAAAACGCTCATTCACAAGAAACTTTTCTACCAAATTAGTCAGAAAATAAGAAAAGAATGCCGTAAAATCGACATTCTTTCGATGGTGCCGCTAACCGGACTTGAACCGGTACGCTGTTGCCAGCGAGGGATTTTAAGTCCCTTGTGTCTGCCTATTCCACCACAGCGGCACGTCAATATATATATTATACCATGGAATTTGCAGAAAGTCAAGAGAATTTCTTTCACGTATTCAACAATACTTTTTGTTGAAATTTGTTTATATTATTTAAAACGTGGAAATCTGGCACCAATCGTTAAAATACCTTGTAAACAAAATGAAATGGTGCTATAATATTGATTTGTTGAGAATTAAAATAGAGAGGGAAAAATATGGAATCAGTTGTAAAAAAGCCAACGGAAGAAAAGCTTAAACCGAAACTTTTTTCGGTAATGAAAAATTACTCCGGTCAGCAGTTGTTCAAGGACATAGTTTCGGGAATTATTGTTGCGATAATTGCTCTGCCCCTTTCAATTGCATTAGCTCTTGCATCCGGTGTAAGACCTGAACAAGGTCTGTATACTGCGGTTACGGCAGGCTTTGTAGTTTCGCTGCTTGGAGGAAGCCGTGTACAGATAGCGGGACCTACTGCCGCATTTGCGACTATCGTTGCAGGTATCGTTGCTGCCGACGGTATGGACGGTCTGATGATATCCACTGTCATGGCAGGAATTTTCCTTATTATAATGGGATTGTGCCGGTTCGGAAGTCTTATCAAATACATACCAAATACCATAACATCCGGATTTACATTCGGTATTGCCGTAACCATACTCATAGGTCAGATAAAGGACTTCTGCGGTATGGATTTCAAAGGTGAATCGCCCATAGAGACCACCGGAAAAATAGCCGCACTTGTTCGTCATGCCGGAACTTTCAATTATCAGGCGTTTCTTATCGGACTGATGTCCCTTGCTATTCTTATTATCTGGCCTAAAAAACTGAATAAGATACCGCCCTCACTTGTTGCGGTCATAGCTGCGTCGCTTGTGGTTAAATATTCGGGTATGGATGTAAATACCATTGGAGATTTGTACGATATATCCTCAAAACCGCCTGCATTCAGTGTGCCGGAAGTGAGTTTTTCCAAAATCAGAGCACTTATCCCCAACGCCTTTACGATTGCTATACTTGCGGCTATTGAATCACTTTTGTCGTGCGTTGTCGCAGACGGAATGATAGGTTCAAAGCATCGTTCAAATATGGAGCTTGTTGCTCAGGGTGCTGGAAATATCACATCTGCCTTTTTCGGCGGAATACCTGCCACCGGAGCTATCGCACGAACGGCAGCAAACATAAAAAACGGCGGAAGAACTCCTGTTGCCGGAATGGTTCATGCCGTTGTAGTGCTCATCATACTTGTTTTGCTTATGCCTTATGCAAAGAGTTTTCCTATGCCGGCAATCGCCGCAATTCTCTTTGTAGTTGCTTATAATATGTGCGGTTGGAGAGGAATTGTCAATACTTGTCAGCACGCTCCCAAAAGCGATATTGCAGTACTTTTTGTAACGCTCATACTCACTGTTGTGTTTGACCTTGTAGTTGCTATCGGTGCAGGAATGGTACTTGCCGCTTTCCTGTTCATGAAGCGGATGGCAGATGTTACTGAAGTTCACGGCTGGGTATATATGGACGACGAAGATACTGACCCTGATAATATCACGTTAAAGAAAGTTCCGGAAAACACACGTGTTTATGAGATAAACGGCCCGATGTTTTTTGGTGCATCCGATAAGTTCGGGTATATGCTGGACGATACGAATATCGACGTTCTCTGCATACGTATGAGAAATGTTCCGGCTATTGATGCGGCTGGAGTGGAAATGCTGGATAAAATCACCAAGAGATGCAGAAAGCATAATATATCCGTTATTTTCTCCCACGTAAACGAACAGCCCATGCAGGCTATGGAAAAAGCCGGATTTGTAGAGCGAATAGGCAGTGAGAACTTTTGCAGTCATATCGACGATGCACTTATCCGTGCAGGGGAACTGGAGAATCTTGCCAAAGAAAAACGAACAAAGAAATAAAAATCAGCGCTGTGGATATTGGTTCCATAGCGCTTTTATTATAGTCTAAGAAAGCATTCACAAAATGTTTACATTTAACACCGCACATCTTCTGCTTTTTCTCGTTATACTTTATGAATGAACCGATAAGGACAAACGAACGGTTCGGTAAAATAATGACAGGAGGATTTATTATGAAATTTAAAAGAATATTTGCAGCTGCAATGAGTCTGTGTATGGCTGCGCCGATGCTGGCAATACAGTCTCCTGCTGACGTATCAGCAGACGTAACTCTCATGGGTGATGCAAACAATGACGGAGAATTTACTATTGCCGATGCAGTTATGACGCAGAAGTGGATAATAGGCTCAGGCGGACTGGAAAACTGGGAAAATGTTGATTTCTGCAAAGACAATGTAATTGACAGTTTTGATCTCAATATTATGTGCAAGGAACTTGTGAAACAGGGGGTAGTGATTCCGCCGGAGTTTTTTGCAAAAAATCTGTCGGACGGAATAAAATCGGCGGAAGTCTCCGGCGCAGAAGCCGACAGTGAATTCATTCTCGGACAAACTGAATTTGCTCTTGAAATGATGAAGCGTGAGATACATGACAATACCAATACTCTTGTATCGCCATATTCTGTTATGCAGGCTCTTGCTATGACCGCAAACGGCGCAGACGGCGAGACCAAAGCTGAAATGGAAAAAGTTCTGAGTGGAATGTCCATTGACAGACTCAACGAATACCTGTATACACAGAGAGTTTCTCAGCCTGACGGCGAATGCTGTAAACTTTCTACAGCAAATTCGATCTGGTCGAGGGATGCTGAGGGGCTGTTCACGGTAAACCCTGATTTCCTGCAAAAAAATGCCGACTATTATGGCGCTGACTTTTTTGCTGCTCCTTTTGACTCTACAACTGTAAAGGATATCAATAACTGGGTTAGTGAAAAAACCGATAAAATGATAACGGAACTGGTAAAGGACATTTCTCCTTATACGCTGATGTATTTGATAAATGCAGTCGCTTTTGACGCTAAATGGCTTGAACCATACATGGAAACCGATGTTGCCGATTCATACTTTACCGATTATAAAGGTGATGTACAGACTGCCCGGATGATGTATTCAACTGAATCCTGCTATCTTGAGGGCGAGAATGCAGAGGGCTTCATGAAATATTACAGCGGCGGGCGCTATGCGTTTGCGGCAATTCTTCCCGATGAAGGAATTGTTCTTTCGGATTATATAAACAGTCTCACTGCCGACGAACTTAACCGTATTCTCTCTGAACCGCAGATCACTGATGTCAGCGCAGGGCTTCCAAAGTTTGAATATGATTTTGAAACTAAACTTAATGAAACGCTGAAAGATATGGGAATGCCTGCTGCATTTGCTCCTGAAGAAGCTGATTTCACGAAAATGGCTGCCATAGACGGACATTTCTATATTAGTTCCGTTATTCACAAGACGCACATCGAAGTGACCGAAGCTGGAACAAGAGCTGCCGCCGTTACCGGTGTGCAAATGTCAACTGACAGCATTAAACCT
>UQXS01000126.1 GCA_900545125.1 uncultured Ruminococcus sp. | reverse complement strand
ATTATACAACTGCCGCTGATTTTTGACAACCTTTATAGGTTAGTGCGTATGGGGATTCCCCCTTTGGAAGGGGTGTGGGGACAGAGTCCCCGCTTAACTTGCAGCCACATTATTTTGCTGTCAGGCTGCTGAAAGCGTTATCCACAACTTTTTTATCGGGGGAAGCAGTGAACTTGCTTACAACAGGAACGATAATCAATGAAACTATCATAGCAAAAGCACCTGCGTTAATAGGCGAAAGCAGATTGAACGGGCAGTTTAATTCTGCGACGGAAGCCTTGAAATCGGCAAAAGCACTGATATTAAGGCTGAAAAGAACCATATGTGCAACACTGATTCCCACACCGGTGCAGAAACTTGTCCAGCAGGCAGCCTTTGAAGCCTTTTTCATGAAAAGTCCGTAGAGGAACGGTCCGAGGAAAGCTCCGGAGAGTGCTCCCCATGAGTATGACATCAGGGTGGAGATAGAGGCATTGGGATTGCTTGCGATGATAACGGATATAATCAGGAAAACGGCAATGAATATTCTCATGAACATCATTTGCTTTTTGTCGTCGAAGTTCTTGACATGAGGCTTGATAAGGTCGTTGGTGAGGGTCGAGCTTGATGTGAGAACAAGGGATGACAGCGTAGAAAGCGATGCCGAAAGAACCAGTACAACTACCAGTCCAATCAGGATATTCGGGAGAGCTGTATTGATGAGGGAAGGCACCATTGTATCGTAAAGGAGCTTTCCGTTTTTGCCTGTTTCGATAAAAGTTCTGCCTTTTTCAGACGGGTCTGTTGTGCAGTAAAGTCTTACAAATCCGCCCATGAGGTAAGAACCTCCGGCAACGACGAGTGCAAAGAACGTAGAGATAACAGCTCCCTTTTTGATGGCATCCTCGTTCTTGATAGCGTAGAATTTCTGAACCATTTGCGGAAGTCCCCATGTGCCCAGCGAAGTGAGTATCACAACGCCGAGAAGATTAGGGAAATCAGGGCCGAAAACCGAACCGAGAGTACCCTTTGGTGCTCGGGGGGCGTCGATATCGTTAAGAGCCTTTATTGCTTCATTCAGACCGTTTTTTTCGTGTATCGTCAGGAAAACGACGGTAGATATGCCGATGAGCATGATAATTCCCTGAAAGAAATCGTTGAGGGCGGTAGCTTTATATCCGCCGAGAGTTACGTAGGCAGCGGAGAGAACAGCCATAGCGATGATGATTATAGTTCCGCCGTTTTCGCCCAGGTCGAACGCCATGCCGAAAAGACGTGAAAGTCCGTTATAGACGGATGCGGTGTAGGGGATAAGGAAGATAAATACGATAGTCGCCGAAACGGTTTTAAGCTTTTTTGAATCGAATCTGTGCTCGAAGAATTCAGGCATAGTTCTTGCACCGAGATGATTTGTCATCAGACGTGTTCTTTTTCCGATAAGGAAAAAGGGGATAAGGCTGCCGATAACAGCATTGCCGATTCCGACCCATGCAGCCGAAACACCGTACATCCAGCCGAATTGTCCGGCATATCCGATAAAAACGACTGCCGAGAAGTAAGTAGTTCCGTATGAGAAAGCGGTCAGCCACGATCCGACGCTCCTGCCGCCGAGCATGAAGTCATCGGAGGACTTTGTTCGTTTTGACATATAAATGCCAATCCCGACCATTATCAGTATGTAGATGCCCAGGATAATAAATGTTGCGGTTTTTGCGCTCATTTTACCAACTCCAGTTCTTTGACCTAAATCTGTAAAGCTTTAAATTAATAAAGCGTACTTTTAACATTATACTATATTGACTCTGAATTGTCAATACTTTATGGCAATTTTTTCTTCGCTGTTATTGTTAATATAAAAAAATATATTTTTCTTCTTGACAAACCGTTTATTATGCTGTATAATATAAATGTTGGTGCTGATGTGGCACAGTCGGTAGCGCAACGCCTTGGTAAGGCGTAGGTCGTCGGTTCAAGTCCGATCATCAGCTCCAGTAAAAAATCTCTCAAACAGCTATAATGTGTTGTTTGAGAGATTTTCTTTATATTCTGCAAATATTGCCAAGTACGCAAAATTACATAAAAATACATCAAAATATCAACATTGTGGATTACAATTAGGTTATCTCATAACAGCAAATAATTGCCAAAAAAGCAGTTATGGATAACCACAACTGTTGTAAACTTGTTCCTATTTACGGCAACACCGCACAAAGCCGTCAGGCGTGCTCTATATGGTATTGACAACTCTACAATCTGATTTTTTTAGATTATAAAAAACACTTGACATTTATGTAAAAATGCAGTATAATAAAAATGTATGGAATTATGTTACGGAAAAGTTACCGTAAATTAAAAATAAATGCCCATGAGCAGAATGGAGAATTTGTATGATTAAAAAAATCGGTGTTTTAACAAGCGGCGGCGACGCACCGGGAATGAATGCAGCTGTAAGAGCAGTCGTAAGAACGGCTCTCAGCAAGGGTATGGAGGTTTACGGCGTTCATAAAGGCTATGTTGGTCTTATAAGCGGTAATATTGTTAAAATGGATGAGAGAAGTGTTTCTGATATTATACATAGAGGCGGAACGATTCTCTCTACCGCAAGATGCCCTGAATTCAGAACCGAAGAGGGTGTTGAAAAGGCAAGAAAGAAATGCGAAGAAATCGGAATCGAAGGTCTTGTTGTTATCGGCGGTGACGGTTCTTTCAGAGGAGCTGCCGATCTGTCAGCAAAGGGAGTTCTCTGTATTGGTCTCCCCGGAACTATTGATAACGATATTGCCTGCACTGACTATACTATCGGCTTTGATACAGCCATGAATACGGCTATGGAACTTATGGATAAACTTCGTGATACATCACAGTCTCATGACAGATGTTCTGTTGTTGAAGTAATGGGAAGAAATGCAGGTCATATTGCTGTTAATACCGGTATTGCCTGCGGTGCTACCGATATAATCACTGTTGAAGCTCCTTATGATCTCGACGTAATTGCCAAGTCAATGCTCGAAAAGAGAGCAAAGGGCAAGCAGTACTTCGTTGTTGTTGTTTCGGAGGGCGTAGGTCATACTGAGGAAATCGCAAAGGTTCTTCAGGAAAAGACACAGATCGAAACAAGAGCAACTATCCTCGGACACGTTCAGAGAGGCGGATCTCCTACACTGAGAGACAGAGTAGAGGCTACAAGAATGGGATATTACGCTGTTGAGCTTCTTGAACAGGGCATCGGCAATCGTGTTGTCGGCATAAAGGACAGCAAGATCGTTGACTTTGATATCCAGGAAGCTTTGGCAATGAAGAAAGAGTATGATTCTCATCTTCATCGAATTGCCGAAGAAATAGCATTCTGAGATATATCCGGGTATAACAAATGGCATCTGCTTTCATGTTAAGCAGATGCCATTTTTCAGAATTCGGTTATGATCTTCTTTCCGGAAGCTTCGGTTGCATAATTCCACGATTTAATATGGTCTCCATTGTAGAAGTAATGGATTTCTTCCTGCGGCGGCGTATCGTCGCAGGTATCTACGATTATAAGCTTGATCTTCATTTTTTCCGGGATCAGGGCTTTTATGTAGACACTTACACTCTGACCGGGACGGATGTTTTCCTTTGGCTCGGCAAGACCGGCAAGATTTGGCGCAAGTTCTACAAAAATACCGTATTCTTCGATAGACCGCACGATTCCGGAAACTGTCTCTCCGGGATGAAATTTGTCGGCGTTTTCCTCCCATGTGCCCAGAAGTTCCTTGTGGCTGAGACAAATCCTGCCATTTTCATTGGAACGCACAATTGCTTTGATATACTGTCCGGTGGCAAATCTGTCCGAGGGATGAGATATTCTTGACACAGAAATAGCATCAATGGGAATAAGTGACGGAAGTCCGCAGCCTATGTCTACAAAACATCCGAATTGCTCCAGATGTGTGATTCTGGCATCAATGATATCTCCGGGAACGAGATTTCCGGTGTAATCGGCAATGCATTTTTCCTGAGCTTCTTTACGTGATAGAACAGCAGTGAGTTTGCCGCAGCCGTTTTCCGTGACTTCCTTTACAACAAAGCATACAAGCTTGTTGACACGTGAAATAAGAGCGATGTCACGGGTTTTCCCCTCGGATATCCCGACTGCCCCTTCTTCTCTGTAAATAATTCCTCTGCCGCATGGGAGATCAATGATAAGATTATGTGAGCTGTCGCATACAGATGCTCTTGCTTCAACGATAATCCCCTTATTCATAGCCTCTCTCAGTCCGTCAGCTGAGGATATCAGCCTTGAATTAAGATCGGTCGTGTATAACGAACCTTCTGGTTTATAGATCATATTTTTACCTCCGTAATCTGTATTGCCTTGATAGTTAAGTTTATGCGCATATCCGGAGGAATAGAACATCATAATTCAGATCGGACATTAAGTCCTCCCATAGCGTTAAGGACAGATCTTACATTGTCAATGCTGTCGGAATCACAGATAACGTATGCTTTGGTAGTCCGTCGGCGTGACGGTTCAGGGATAACGTCCTCGGAAGCCGGCGATTCCATGACCGCAGTAATATAATTGAATGTGGTAACTGCGGTTGGGATAATGGTATAGATAGTACCGTTTTTTAATTTCATGGTTTTTTCAGCCCGTTTGTTGTAGATTATACCGGTACGGTGAATACCGTTTATGCCTTCTTTTATTCTGTGCAGAGATGCTTCAGCCAGTTCAGGGGCTTCAAATTCTGCCGATACTCTTGCTATCATATTAATTATCCTTTCATTTTTTAGTAGAGTTCAATATGTTTTAATGGGGGTTTTTATTATTTTTACACAAACTCAAAAAAATATACTCTCCAAATATTGATTTAAAAATGATTTTGGGGTATAATTAAAGTTGAGTTATGAAAATCGTGTTTGGAAATAAAAGATTTTTAGGAGGAATCATCTTTGGATGTCAGAGCAGGCGATATACTGATTATGAAAAAAAATCATCCATGCGGTTCAAATGAAATGCTTGTCATTCGTTCCGGTATGGATTTCCGGCTGCGCTGTGCCGGATGTTCCAGAGAATTTATGATACCAAGGAACAAGATCGAAAAAAATATAAAAAAAATAAAACGTCAGGACGAAAATCAGTCCTGATGACAAGAATGTGTAGAAATAAGGAGAATCCGGATGTTTGAAAAGCTTGCTGTAATGGCTGAAAAATATGACGGGATCAGCGAAAAACTTGCAGATCCTGATATAGTCAGCGATAATAAGCTGTATACCCAGCTTATGAAAGATTATAAGAATATGACGCCGATTATTGAAAAATACCGTGAGTATCTGTCAGTTCGTTCTTCATTCGATGAAGCAAAAGAAGTGCTCGATGAAGGAACTTCCGACCGTGAAATGAAGGAGTTCGCCCAGACTGTGCTTGAGGAATCAAAAGAGGATATGGAACGCATAACTCAGGAACTCAAAGTGCTTTTGCTTCCTAAAGACCCCAATGATGATAAAAACGTCATCATAGAAATAAGAGGAGGCGCAGGCGGCGAGGAAGCATCGCTTTTTGCAAATTCCCTTTATCGTATGTACACAATGTACGCCGAGACAAAAGGCTGGAAGCAGGAGATACTCTATTCCAATCCGACGGAACTTGGTGGATTCAAGGAGATAAGTTTTTCCATTGAGGGCAGCGGCGCATACTCACGTCTGAAATACGAAAGCGGAGTTCATCGTGTTCAGAGAGTACCTGAAACCGAGTCCCAGGGACGTATTCATACATCGACCGTGACGGTCGCAGTTCTTGTTGAGGCAGACGATGTAGAACTTGAAATCAATCCCACAGATCTTAAAATTGATTATTTCCGTGCCAGCGGTGCAGGCGGACAGCATATCAATAAAACCGAATCGGCAGTCAGAATTACGTATCTGCCTACAAATGTTGTTGTTGAATGTCAGGACGAGCGCAGTCAGCACAAGAATAAAGATAAGGCTATGAAGATACTGCGGTCACGTATATATGAGGCGATGCAGGAAGAACACGATGCCAAGATCGCCTCTGAAAGAAGAATGCAGGTGGGAACAGGCGACCGTTCCGAAAGAATCAGAACGTATAACTTTCCGCAGGGACGCCTTACCGATCACAGAATCGGGCTGACCATATACAGGCTTGAGGATATTCTCAACGGAAATCTTGACGAAGTATTTGATGCACTTGCAACAGCCGATCAGGCTGCAAAGCTTGCAAATCAGGAAGCGTAAAATTATGGAAACTATATTGCTTGGTGACAGTGAAGCTGATCTTATCAGGGCGGCTGAACTGATAAAAAATGGCGGGATCGTCGGCATTCCTACCGAAACGGTATACGGTCTCGGAGCGGATGCCTCAGATCCGGAAGCTGTAAAAAGAATATTTGATGCAAAAGGACGCCCGGCGGATAATCCGCTTATAGTGCATTTGTCCGATTTCTCACAGGCAGAAAGGTATACGGAATCAATTCCGGAACTTGCACGGCAGATAGCTGACAGATTTTGTCCCGGACCGCTGACTATTGTACTGCCAAAAAATGACAGGATACCGATGATAACTTCCGGCTGGCTGAACACGGTAGGCATAAGAGTTCCCTCACACAGGGTAATGCACCGGATAATCGAACTTTCCGGATGCCCCATTGCAGCACCGTCTGCAAATACTTCGGGACTCCCCAGCCCTACATCCGCCGCTCATGTTATGGACGATATGGCAGGAAAAATAGAGGCTGTCGTTGACGGAGGACAATCGGAATTCGGCGTGGAATCAACGGTTATTTCTGTTGAAAACGAATCGGCTGTCAGAATTCTCCGCCCCGGCTGCATTACTAAGGATATGCTTCTGGAGGTATGCGGAGAAGTAATAATAGATCATGCGATACTCCATGAACTTCAGGACGGACAGACCGCCGCTTCTCCGGGAATGAAATACAAACATTATTCCCCGAAAGCAGATGTGGTGATGCTAGAGGGAAGTATCGGTGATTTTACGGAATATGTGAAAAATCACATGGAAAGCGGCGTTTATTCGCTTATTTATGACGGCGATGCTGAATGTTTTCCGTACCGGTATATGACCTA
>UQXS01000125.1 GCA_900545125.1 uncultured Ruminococcus sp. | reverse complement strand
TGTCAAAGGGGAGTACATCCCCTTTGGAATCCCGATATTTATTCTTTGTATTGCCCCATAAAGGGGCAATACAAAGAATAAGAACAAAAGCCATAGAGAAAATTTCCGCTTGACATGATATGGGAACAGTGCCCACATAGGCTACAGACATTGACAAATTAAGGAGAAGATATGAAAAATCGCAGGCAGGAGACAATACTTGAAATCATTTCCATGCAGCCTGTCTCAACGCAGGAGGAACTTATCCAGCTGTTGGAAGAGCGTGGAATAAAAACTACTCAGGCAACCCTTTCACGGGATATCCAGCAGCTTTTACTGGTGAAGCACCGTGACGAATCCGGAACGGTACGATATACGCTTCCGGTGTCCGCCGTAAAGGAAAAGACTCTTTTTCAGGAGGCGGTATTGTCGGTGGATTATGCCATGAATACCATAGTTCTAAAATGCCGTGCCGGAATGGCTGCCGGAACTTGTGCTGCCATTGATTCGGTAAATCATGAGGGCGTTGTCGGAACGATAGCCGGTGACGATACTATCTTTATTCTTGTAAGAAGCGAGGCTGACGCAAAAAAATTATCCAAAAAATTCAGGAGCGATCTTTTTCCGGGGAGATGACATTTTAAATGCTAAAAGAAATCTATATACGAAATCTGGCGGTAATACGTGAAGCCGTCATACCGCTTGTCAATGGTCTGAATATATTTACAGGCGAGACCGGTGCCGGAAAGTCCATTCTTATCAACGGAATAAACGCCGTGCTTGGTCAGCGATGCACAAAGGATATTGTTCGTACAGGCTGTGACAAAGCGGTCATAACGGCTCTGTTTACCGACCTTTCCCCTGAAATAACGGCAAAACTGGACGAACTGGGAATATCCCACGACAACTGCGAAATAACCGTTACCCGTGAAATAAGTGCGGACGGAGGAAGCGTTTCAAGGGTGAATCACCGGACTGCTTCGGCATCTCTGCTCAAGGAGATAGGCAGTATGCTGATAAATATACACGGTCAGCATGATAACCAGATTCTGCTTGACAGTGACAGGCATCTTTCTATTCTCGATGATTTCGGCGGCGACAATACTCTTCTTGACGCATACCGTGAAACTTTCAGAAAACTTCAGCAGACGGCAAGAAAACTCGGCGACCTGAAACGTCAGGAGCAGTCACGCATTGAGCGCAGCAGATATCTCAACGAGATAATTGACGATATCGGAGAGTTAGAGCTTGAAGAAAACGAAGATACGCTTCTGGAACAGGAATACGATACGGCAAAAAATTCCGAAAAGACCATTATCGCCCTGAAAAATGCCGTACAGTCCATAACGGGAGACGAGGGTGCAAATGATATTATAGTTTCGGCTGAACGTGAGATAGCCGGTTTTACCGACGGTATCCCGTCTCTTAACAGCCTTTACGAGAGACTTTCTGCGGCTGAGATAGAACTTGCCGACATCGCATCGGAGCTTGAATCTCTTTCCGATAAAATAGAGCTTGACGGTCAGAGGCTTGAATATCTCGGAGAGCGTCTCGGAAATATCAACCGTCTGAAAAGGAAATACGCTCAGGACTGCGCCGGACTGATACAGCTCTACGATAATGCCTGTACGGAAATAATGCAGCTTGACAGCTCTCTCGGTGAGATAGAAAAGCTTGGTGCGGAAAAAGAGGAACTTCTGCGGACAGTTACCAATCAGGCAAAGGCTCTGTATGATTACCGTGAGAAAACGGCGGAGAAATTTGCGGCTCAGGTCACGGCTGAACTGGAATTTCTCAATATGTCGGGAGTTGTCATTAAAGTCCGGCACGATAAGGGAAAGCTGACATCAAACGGTATGGACAGCGTTGAATTTCTGATCTCGGCGAACAAGGGCGAAGAACCCAAGCCGATCTCGAAAATAGCTTCCGGAGGAGAGCTTTCCAGAATCATGCTTGCACTGAAAAGCGTCATAGCCGATAAAGACAGCATCCCCACTATGATATTCGATGAGATAGACACGGGAGTAAGCGGAAAAGCCGCCCAGAAAATAGGCATAAAACTCAGGGATATCGGCAGAGTGCGGCAGGTTATCTGCGTAACGCATCTTTCGCAGATAGCGGTCATGGCAGAGAATCATCTCATGATAGAGAAGAAGATAGTGGACAGCCGGACTGAAACAAGCGTGACAAATCTTGATATGGACGGAAGAATCGCTGAAATAGCCAGGATCATGGGCGGTGAAGATCCAAGCAGACTTATGCTCGACAACGCCAGAGCCGAGATAGAAAAGGCGGCAAATTTACAATAACAGGTGTGATTGAATTGAAAATATACTCCACAAGGCACGGTCAGACCGATTATAACAGGGACGAACTTATTCTCGGAACGACTGATATCGAACTGAATGAACAGGGACTTGCACAGGCTCACGGACTTGCCGAAAGAATAGCGGAAATGGGATGCATCGACGTTATAATCGCTTCACCGATGAAAAGAGCAATGAAAACTGCTATGATAGTTTCGGAAAAAACAGGTCTTGACGTGATAACGGACGAAAGACTCCGTGAATGGAACTACGGCGGTTTTGAGGGAAAATCACGCTTTACAGAGGGATTTGCGGAAAACAAGTTGGATTTCGGCGTGAGAATGGGAAAAACAGGGGAATCTCTCTTGCAGTTGTCCCACAGGGTCTACTCCGCCCTTGACGATATTATCCGGCAGTATGACGGGAAAAACGTCCTGCTGGTAAGTCACGGCGGCGTATGCAGGGTGATAGAAACATACTTTCACGATATGACATCCGTGGGATATTCCGGCTGGTTCATGGGAAATTGTGAGATAATATGCTATACGGCAGAACGCAGGGAGGCAGAAATATGAAGATAGGCGTTGACTATTATCCGGAACGGATAGACGGTTCGTTCTGGGAAAAAGATGCCGAAACAATGGCAAAAACGGGAATAAAAACCGTCCGGATAGGTGAAGCCGCATGGTCACGGCTTGAACCGGCAGAGGGAGAATTTGATTTCCAGTGGTTTGATGATATTATGCGGACGTTCAAGCGGTACGGCATTGAAGTTGTTCTGGGAATTCCGGCGGACAGACCTCCTTTATGGCTTTTCAGGGAGCATCCGGAGATAACGGGAACGTTTTCCGGCGAAAACGGCAGAGGACGCATATGCATGAATTCTCCCGTATATATAGAATATGTGAAAAAGATAACCGAGCGTATGGTTCGCAGATACGGTTCTGACCCCAACGTGACTGCATGGCAGGCATACAGTGAACCGGATGCATCCCCCTGTACGTGCGAAGTCTGCGCCGGACAGTTCAGGACATGGCTTATTGACAAGTATGATACCGTTGAGAATATCAATCTTGCTTTAGGAAGTGACTACAGCGATATTTCGCAGACAGAGCCTCCGGCATATTATCCGGGTGTGGTATGTGACCCTGCGCTTGGTCTGGAATATTCACGGTTTTGTTCCGACAGTACGGCGAAGTTCATCAAAGAGATCGTTCTGACGATAAAGCGTGAATGCCCGAAAGCAAAAGTTACCGTAAATGCCTGTTTATCGGAGCATAATCCGGATTTCTACCGTCTTTTCGGCGAGCTTGACTTTGTTTCCTGCAATAACGATGTGTCCCCTGATGTCAATTGCTCCGATGCCTTTTTCCTTGATTTGATGAGGGGGATTAACGGACGCAATTTCTGCGTAATGGAGCAGTCATACGGTCTTAGGGATAATCACCGGTACATTCCACGGACGACGAAACCGGGACAGCTTGCAGGATATGCCTTTCAGGCTCTTGCACACGGAGCTGACAATATCCTCCTTGACCGCTGGAGAAGTGACCTTTCCGGCACGGATATGTTCGTTCCCGGACTGATAGACCACAGCAATAAACCCGGACGCCGTTTCTATGAATTTTCCGAGTTCTGCAAAACGATAATGAAACTGGGCGTTCTTGATACCACCGAGCTTGTGTCGGATATTGCAATACTGTATTCCCCTGAAAATGAATGGGCTTTCGGTATTCAGCCACAGACCGAGGGATTTGACTATATCGCACAGCTGAAAAGCTTTCACAGTGCTTTTTCCAGATACGGTGCAAATATTGATGTTGTGTCTCCTGATGCAGATTTGTCGGTATATAAGGCGGTAATAGCTCCTGCAATGTATGTTTATAAAAAATCGGCAGCAGAAAATATTTATCGCTACGTGATAAACGGCGGAACTCTCGTGATGACCTGCCGCAGCGGTGTCAAGGATTCCGTCAACAACTGCGTAACGGATACTCTTCCGTCGGTTTACAAGGAACTCATAGGCGCAGAGGTCACTGAATACGACCCGATAGGTAACCGTGAGCAGACTATTGTGGATTTTGCCGGAAACAAATTTTCCTGCCGTCAGTGGTGCGATGTTCTTCGCCTTACCACAGCCAGAGCTTATGCCGAATACGATGACAGTTTTTATAAATGCTGTCCGGCGGTCACAATGAACAGATATTGCAGTGGTGTGGCATATTATGTCGGTACGGTCTGCCATGGGGATTTCTACGAAAGTCTTGCAGGAAATATAATGCGCCAGACGGGAATTCCACGTCTTATGGGACTTCCGGCAGGCGTGGAAGTAACTACACGCACCAACGGACTGAACGATTTCATTTGCTTTTTCAATAATTCCGAACAGGAAGCCGTTATAAATCTGCCAAAATCAATGTACAGCATCATTGAATCAATGGGAAAAGAAAAGATAGATCTGAAACCTTTCGGTTTTGATATTGTAAGAAAGTAGGGATATTATGAGAATTGTCCTCCAGAGGGTGACATCGGCATCCGTGGAAGTTAACGGGAAGATGACCGGAAACATTCAGACCGGATATCTTCTGCTGTTCGGCGTTGGCAATGATGATACCGAGGACGACTGCCGCAGACTTGCCGATAAGATAATCAATCTGCGCATTTTTTCCGATGAGAACGGGAAGATAAATCTTTCTCTCGGTGATGTGGGAGGAGCACTTCTGGTCGTTCCGCAGTTTACCCTCTATGCCGACTGCCGTAAGGGAAATCGTCCCAACTTCATACAGGCAGCCAGACCGGATAAAGCTAACCGCCTGTACGGATATTTCGTCGATTACTGCCGCAGTAAGGGTCAGCATACGGAAACAGGAATGTTCGGAGCAGATATGAAAGTTGAGCTTCTCAACGACGGGCCATTTACTCTGGTTCTGGAATAATTTCACGTTTTTAGCAGATACTATCAGGGCAGTACCGGAAATCAATCGGTGCTGCCTTAATAATATCTGAGGTGATAATTTGATACAGAAGCGTGTTGAAACTGGAATTGTTTCGCTGGTTATTGTTTTTCTGCTCATGTTTTTGGTGATAGTTCTGAAATATTATCAGCTCGGAGCAGAGCAGAAAGATATACCGGCGGCGTTCAGCAGGTCTGTTGTGGAAATAAGCGCAGGAAACGGTCAGGGGACGATTTACGACAGAAATATGCAGCCCCTCGTCAATAAGGGAATTCGCCGGTACGCTGCCATTGTTCCCGATGCCGTTGACAAGGAGGAAATAATCGGATATGCTGTCGATGAATCCGAATTTTCAGAGAAATATTCTGCCGGAGAACCGTTTGTCTTTGAATGTACCGGAGACATTCCGGAATCTGAGGGAGTTACCCTGTTTGAAGTGCCGGAAAGATATACCGGAAATCAGCTTGCGCAGCATACAATCGGCTATATATCGGACGGAACAGGGGTATCGGGTCTTGAATATGCCTATGACAGAATCCTTAGAGAAAATACAGCCGAAAACAAGGTGACGTATTATGCTGACGGATTTGGCAGAGTTCTCATAGGCGACGGCAAGACGGTTCAGCGAAGTTCTGCGTATAAAAGCGGCATAGTTACTACACTTGACAGCCGTATCCAGAAAATCTGCGAAAAATACGGTTCGTCCATTGAGAAAGGGGCGATAGTCTGCGCCGATGCCGAAACGGGCGATATCCTTGCAATGGCGAGCTTCCCCGAATATTCCTACGATGATATTGACAAAGCCCTTAATGATGAACGAAGTCCGCTTATAAACCGTGTTCTTTACTCGTACAGTGTGGGTTCTATATTTAAGCTTGTTACTGCCTGCGAGGGGATAAAAGAGGGGAAAAGCGGCTACAGATACCGATGTACAGGGGATATCGGCATAGACGGACAGCATTTCAACTGCCACAAATACGACGGTCACGGTGTACTGGATATGACGCAGGCTATGACGGAATCCTGCAACACATACTTTATAAGTCTGAGCAGAAGATTTGATATCGGGAATTTCCGCAGTCTTGCCGCAAGATTCGGATTCGGGAAAGAGAACTTTCTATGTTCGGGGATAGTTGGTTCGGCAGGGGTTCTCCCGACGGAGGAGGAACTTTCCGTTCCTGCCGAACTTGCCAATTTTTCCTTTGGTCAGGGTAAACTAACAGCTACGCCCCTACAGGTGACGCAGCTTGCCTGCGCAATAGCAAATGACGGAGAAATGCCTGTTCTGCGTCTTATAAAGGGTATCACAGTTGACGGAACGACCGTGGAAAATGAAAAGCCGTGTCAGATGTCAAGGGTAATCGACAGTGAAACGGCTAAAGAACTTAAACTTATGATGATTTCGGCAGTTATCAATAATGAATCGTCCAACGCAAGAACGGAAAATACTACCGCCGGAGCAAAGACATCCACGGCGCAGACGGGACGTTATGATGAAAACGGAAACGAATACTGCAACGGTTGGATAACCGGATTTTTTCCGGCGTACAAGCCGAAATATGTGCTTACGGTGCTTGTGGAGGACGGGGGATACGGCAACGATGCGGCAGCTCCGGTTTTCAGAGAAATAGCAGACGAGATAATGAGCTGATAACAATGGGATTCCGGAGATCTTAGCCTTTGGGCACTTCGTTGGTTTTGCCGGCAAATTGTGTGGCTTAAATTAAGTGGAATTTGTTTCCTTGCTCATGTTAAAGGAGAATCTTCTCTCTGGTATTCAATACAATTACCCCCTTCCCCGTAAACGGGGAAGGGGGTAATTGATACTGGGTTTCCAAAGGGGGGATTCCCCATACGCACTAACGTAATTTAAAAACAGGAATTTGCATTCTGATACCCGATTT
>UQXS01000124.1 GCA_900545125.1 uncultured Ruminococcus sp. | reverse complement strand
TCATTAACTGACCGCCGCTTTCCTATTGGAGATATTGTAAATTGAAGATGTCTTATTTTATCCGAAATTTTCCGAAAGATAGATCGACATACGATTCTGTATCATATACGCACACTCCTCCGGAGTTATCTCATTGTGGAATAAACGCTGAAGTTCTTCATTATAAATATCGTATACATCGTTGTATCTCTGAGTATATTCATCGGAAACTCTGTCAGGGGAAGAAGATAGTACAGCTCCGGCAATGTACTTATCAACAACTGCTATATCTTCATCAGTCAGATCTCCAAGCTCAAGATATTTAGTGTTGCCGTTTTCGTCCCGGTATCCTAAAGAGTACAAATAACCGGTATAATCTTCATATCCGACTGCATATTCATTGTCCTGCGGTTGTTGATCGTTTTTCCTGTATATCTCAAGACCGCTGTTCGTTACAGGAAATCCGGCTCCTGTATTATATGCATCCTTATAGCATTTGTCGCTTAAACGATATTTTATGAATTCCCATGCAAGCTCTTTGTTTTCCGAGCATTCAGGAATAGCATACTGACTATTCGGAAAATTGAAAACAGCCGTGTTCATTTTACCATCGACCTCACCGAGTACAGTAACATCTTCATTGCCGAAAGTTCCTTTTATTTCGTATAAATAATTATTGTATCTGCTGATGTAGCTGTTGTTTAAAAGAGCCTTGTCCTCTATATATCGGCATTGCTGATTTATATAATCCTGAAGTGCTTCTTCGTCAGTTGGTGCTTCTGCAATGTAATTCTCATCCGGTTCAGGATCAGGCTCGCCTGCCTGACAGTATTCAAGAAAACGGAGGAACTGCGGCGAATCAAAGTGACATTCTGCCTTTTCCTTGTCTATCCAGTGCCAGTGGTTTATAATACACGATCTTCCGTTCTGCGTCTTATATGATTCGTTCACAGAACCATTTCCAAGTATCTCGCTTTCGTTTTTAATGCAGTCCAGATAAGTGTCAAAATCGAATTTCTTTATATCGCTCACATATTTTGTTTTTGCCGTATTATCCAGCCTGATAGAGAAATTTGTTGGGATCGAATATACATGACCGTCAAAAGATCTGTCTGCGGCGTTCAGCACACTGGGAACAAAACTCTCACGGGTAAGGGTTTCATCCTTGTCCATAAAATCATAGAGATCGCACAGCGCCCCCATGTCTGCAAGATCAATTCCGCCGAAAATTCCTGTGATATTGCCGCCACCTTCGAGGACTAATACGTCCGGAAGTTCTCCTTTTGTAACGTCCTGCCTTAGCTGTTCAACAGCGCTGCTGCGAGCGTCTTCTATTTTTTTAAAGTAAGCATCCATAGCTTCGTCGTCGTCGAAGTCCATATTCTGCGGAACGGGAATATCTTCGTTGTAATATTTTACCTTGATGCGGCAGTCGCTGTTGTTTTCGTTGAAATCCTCGACTACAGAGCTGAAAAATTGATTTTCGTAGAACATTCCAACGGTTATGGTGGGAATATTTTCAAGTTCTGCCGGATCACACGGCGTGAAACTTTTCAGACTGACCGACCAGTCGCTGTAGCTTGTGACCGGAACAATAAATCCACCGCCAGAGCCGATAGCGAAATCTGAAAAATTACTGGAATTAAGTCCGGCTGCGTTAAGGCTGAAAAGTGATTCTATGGTATTGTCATCCGCTCTTACTCCGTATATCGTTGTCATAGAGCTGACGTACATCGAGTAATCGCCCGAACCGGGAACGATATCATACGATACAGTTTCCGGAAATTTGTATGTCAGGTCTGTTTTCTCGGTTTTTCCCTCGGAATTGACCTTACAGAACTGTACGCTTTCATCATCGGTACGGACAGCACATATTATATTTCCTTCCTTATCCGAACCGATACATTCTGCGGAACAGCCATCATCAACTGTAAGTTCGCCGATGTAAGTTCCGTCTATTGAAAATACTTCGTATGTGCCGTTGATGTTTACAACCAATGTTTTTCCGTCCGAAGCCATTCCGCTTATTGCGGTATCTCTTTCCGGCGTTATGGGACAGCCGGTTACATCGTTTGCAGTTTGTATGCTTCCGTCTATGGCGTATGTGTATATCTGGAAACTGTAGCTTGCGGCAGCATCATATTCTTCCTGACTGTAGTCGGGGGAGGATGTATCCGGAGCGGGGAGATCGCCGTAATCCACGTTATTTACAAAGGTCACTGCGGTTCCGTCGTCAAGTACGGTGATATTGTAGTTTGCCCCCACATTAAAATCAGGATAATCTACTTCTTTGAACTCCTTAAAGTCACGGTCGGTGATCCAGAACTGCGGTGATTTTTTTCCTGATCCTAACAGAAGATAATTGTTTCCGTCGTTAAAGACATTGGAACAGTAAATCATATTCATATCTGTGGGAAGTTCAAGGGATTTTTTTTTGTATGCCACATCCGTCAGCTTTACAGCAGACAGTCCCTCAGCGTCTGGAGTTTCATTTCCGGAAACGCCGCTGCTGTTTTTGTTCTTGTCCTTATTTTTGCTTTCACATGAAAAGCACGCTGTACAGACTGTAAGTGCAGAGATAAATGCAAGTAGTTTTTTCATTTCATGACATCCTTTCATATTAAAAAGTATATTTGTTTAAGTGAGACGTCGGGAACGACATCCCATACATATTTAAGCCTAAATTACCTGCCTCGTGCGAAAGCAGACTATTTCCACCGCAGAGATTAGTGCGGAACGCACGATAACGTGGAACGGGGACACCGCTGGTGTCATCCGAATTGTTCGGAGAGATAAATGGATATACGACTTTGTATCATTGCAGCGCAGTCTTCAGCGGAAGATTCGCCGTGGAAGAATTTTTCGATTTCCTCGTTGAAGATGCGCATTGTTTCGGAAGTCTGTTCGTTGGTGAAAGCAGCGTAGATATAGGACTGATCGCTTGGTTTTGCGGAATCTATAAGCTTATTTACTTCTGAGACGATATTATCATCCACATATCCAAGACGTTCATAAATATACTCGCCGTTTTCGTCCTTTGTATAAGTATCATATGTAACGCCGCCGTAGTCTTTTATCTGGGAATTGTAAGTATCGCCCATTGGCTGTCTGTCATATTCTTCCAATATCTTCATGCCGCTTTTTGTCGGTGCGAAACTTGATATCCAACCGTAGCTGTTGGTGAAGTAATAATCCCTGTAATAATCATCGCTGAGCATATGCTTTATAAATTGCCATGCAAGCTCTTTGTTATCAGAAGTTTTTGTAATACCGTATGAATTGGACATAGCCTGTATTAAAGCGCCGCTGTTTTTCGATCCGGGTTTTCCCAGAACAGTAAACGGTTCTCCTCCGAATTCGCCTTTAGTTAAAGTGATATAGTCTTTATAATTCATAATAGAACCGTTGGTAAACAGTTCACGGTTTTCTCTGATCGCATAGTTGTATCTGCGCTGTTCAGCGTCCTGATCGTATTCTTCACTCTCGGATGCGTATGCATACTGATCGTCCGGAATGCCCTCATATGCGTATTTCAGGGCACGTATGAAGTCCGGAGAATCAAAGCTGCATGAGACGTTTTTGAAGTCAAGATAATCGCTGAAACTATCAATACGAAGCCGCTGCCATTGGGTTTCTTCCTTGTTTTTAAATTCGTCAGCCATGCCTGCCGGAGGATTTTCCAGAAAATCCATATATGTGTTGAAATCCCAGTTTTGTATATCCCCCACAAATTCAGTCTTTGCCATGTATGGGAGATAAATTCTGAACGATTCCGGCATCAGGTACAGATGACCGTTAAAATTATAGTCAAGATGTTCAAGCAGACTCGGTACAAGCGCATCACGGGTGAGGGTATCGTCCTTGTCCATGAACTCGTAGAGATCGCAGTAAATATCCATGTTCAGGGTGTTAAAATCGCCGATCATTCCGTTGATTTCGCTTGAAACGATAATGTCGGGAAGATTGCCGCCAAGAGCGTCCTGCTTTATCTGTTCCGTGGCATCTTCATATTCTTCGCTGTCGCCGCCGTATGATTTCAGCGTTATCTGGTAATCCTGATTTTCGTCGTTAAAAATTTCAATATATTCTTCCAAAGGCCAGTTCCTGCCATAAAAGCCGATTGTGAGCGTTGGGATGTTTTCAATTTCTGAGGGATCGCATGGAATAAAACGCTTTATTTTGCATGTCCAGTTGCTGTAATTGGTTATCGGAACTGCAAAATTGCCGTCCGGGCACATGATAAAGTTTGAAAAGTTACTTGAGTTCAGCCCTGCACGGTTGACGCTGAACAGAGGAACGATAGAATCATCCCCGGACCTTATGCCGTATATGGTGGTCATGGAGCGGATGAACATGGTATAATCGCCCCAGCCCGGCTCTATTTCTCCGTAGACAGTCTCGGAAAGCTTGTATGTGACCGGGCTTTTTTTCGTTTCGCCCTTGTCGTTTATCTCACGGAGCTGTATGTTGTCAGCATCGGTGCGAACGGCAGCGATAAGCTTTCCGCTGCTGTTTTTTCCGATATTCTCAACTGTTTCTCCGTCATTTGCAGTTAGTGCGCCAATATATGTACCGTCTACAGAGAATACCTCGTAACTGCCGTCAATATTTACAATAACTGTTTTTCCGTCTGAAACGCAGTCGGTTATCTGCGTCATCTGCTCCGGAAGTACCGGGAAATCCTTTACTTCATTGTCGGAGAGAAGTTTTCCGTCGGAGGAATATGTCAGTATCCTGAATTTATACTCTGCTGCCGCTTCATATTCCTCGGAGTCATAATCTTCAGATGCCGGGTCAGGAGCGGGGAGATCGCCGTAGCTTACATCGTTCAGAAAAGTTACGAATATTCCGTCCTCTGAAACATCCGGCATATATGAAGCACCGTATCTGAAATCGGGGATATCCACTTTGGAAAAAGATGTGAAATCTGCATTTGCGATGCAGAATTCTACTCCTCTTGAGCCATTGCCGATCACAAAATATTTTGAGCATTTGTCAAAAGGATCAACGCTGTAGATCATTGTCATGTCGTCCGGCAGCCTGATTATATCGCCTTTATAGGCGATATTGTCTATTTTTTCAGCCGTAAAGGAACGTGAAACTTCTTTTTTATGATTCGTTTTACTGCATGAAAAAGCAGAAGTGCAAAGCATAATTGCAGAAATTATTGCTATAAATTTTTTCATATAAACACAACCTTTCGTAACTATGTTTTTGTAAATAAGTGATTTTACTAAACCAAAAAGACGAAATACTTTCAATGTTTGTAGATGTGCACAAATATAAGCTTAAAAGTATGTTAATTATCACGAAATTTAATTTAGGTCTTTTATTTTTTGCTAAGCTGTGTTATAATTAAAGAAATATACGGAATGTGTTTCCAGGCAGTCAATATGTGACTGCTCTTATAAAATTTTTGTTCAGTAGGTGTTAAAAATGGGTAATATAATTAATATTGCAGTTATTGTATCCGGTCTGGATGAAGAATACCAGAGCAACATTATAGGAGGAATAAACCGCTTCGCCCGTGAAAACGAGGTGAATGTTTCTTACTTTGCCGCTTTCGGAGGAATGCTTGCAAGCAAAAGATTCGACATAGGTGAGTACAGTATCTATGATATGGTTGATTTTACAAAATTTGACGGTGTTCTGCTTATGACAAATACTATCTGTGCCCCGGATGTAAAAGAACGCATAGTAAATAAAGTCAGAAAAGCAGGTATTCCGGCTGTGGTTATTGACAACTCGGAATATTCCGATATGTATGATATATGCATTGACAATACCGCCGCTATGGAGGAGATTGTAAATCACGTTATAACTGAGCACGGCGCTAAGGTCATAAATTATATTTCAGGTCCGCTTTCAAATCCGGAAGCCAAGGACAGATATGAGGCTTTTCTCCGGGTAATGAGTGAAAATAATCTTGAAGCCGATCCGGCAAGAGTATTTTACGGCGAATTCAGAAGCGGCGACGGAAAACTTGCTGTGGATGAGTTTGTAAAATCGGGTTTATCACTGCCTGACGCTTTTATCTGTGCCAACGATGCAATGGCTCTGACTGCCGTTTCTGCCCTCCAGAAGCTCGGCTACAGAGTGCCGGATGATGTCATTGTTACAGGTTTTGACTATACATATAACGCAAGAAATTTCTGTCCTGCCCTTACTTCGGTTAAAAGACCGCTGTTTACATCGGGATATAAGGCTTGCGGTATCATTTATGATATTATCAACGGGGGTCAACCGCACAAGAGTACAAGGCTGGAGGCATACCCCGTATTTTCGGAAAGTTGTGGCTGCCTGACGGAATCTCCCGACGATTTCAGGGACTTCAAGAGACGTACATATAAAAATACGGAAAATTCAAACGCCAACGTATCCATGCTCAACCGCCTTACGGCAGGATTGGCTGAAACCGAAACGGTTGAAGAGCATATGAACATTATCGGTGATTTTGTTGAAGAACTTGGCTGTGAGAAATTCTGCCTGTGTCTTGCCGATGATTGGCAGGATACATATAGCGGCCCTACTGTCACTGAAGATGGCGGCAGTTCTTTCTCGTCGTATATGACTGCTCCTCTTATCTGGGACAGAGGGGTAAGAAGAACGGTAAGTTGTTTCCCGAGCAGCAATATGTATCCGGAAGAACATCTTACAGGAGGTAATATCAGTTATTTTCTGCCGCTTCACTTCCGTGAAAGATGCCTGGGATATTACATAATTACCAACGGCGATTTTCCTGTCAGCAGTCTTCTCTGCCATACTCTTACAATGACTATCAGTAATTCAATTGAAAATATCCGCAAGCTCTATCATCTTAATAAGGCAATGGAAGAACTGAACAGGATATATGTAATTGATCCGCTGTGCAATATTTACAACAGAAACGGTTTTATAACCCAGGCTGACGATATGTACAAGGATTGCGTTAAGGATAAAAAGCGCATTATGCTCAGCTTTGTTGATATGGACGGATTGAAGTTCATTAACGATAATTATGGTCATAACGAGGGAGATTTTGCTATTCAGCGTCTGGCAGGAGTTATAAATGAGTGCTGCGATCATTCTGCGATATGCGCACGTTTCGGCGGCGATGAGTTTGTGATCTTTGACACAAATGCATCAGAGGGCAGTCCTGAGTCACTGGCAAGAAAGCTTAGTGTGAAGCTGGACAGTATAAATGCTATTATCAAAAAGCCTTATACTCTTTCTGCAAGCGTAGGAAGTATTCTTTCTGTTCCGGGAGAAAATGATACGCTGTACAGTCTTATCAAGCAGGCAGATGATAAGATGTACGAGGTAAAGAAAAAGAAACACAAAGAGAGAAAGTCTGAAAAAATATCATAATAAAAACGGCGTCTGACTG
>UQXS01000123.1 GCA_900545125.1 uncultured Ruminococcus sp. | reverse complement strand
AGATTAAAATCTGACTGCGCATCTGCCGCACAATCTTTGTGCGGTGTTGCCTTAAACTCTGCTGTTATATTATATACCATTTTGTGGATATTTGCAATATATTCAGAGAAAATTTCTTAATATACCAAATATTATAAGAACAACAAGCGAAAATATCTCCGCCCCTTTCAGGAATTTCTCTCCACGGTCGGTTATCCACAGCACGGCGCAAATGCACCAGAGAGGAAGCAGAGAAAATATCGCCGGATTGCAGCGGAATGCTCCCGGAATATCAAAAGTAGATAATTTCAGGAACATTCTTGATATTCCACAGCCGGGGCAAAGTATCCTGCCGCCGGACATTGTTCTGAAAATACAGGGGATTCCCAGTCCTGTAAGTTTTACAAAAATAAAATAGGCTGTTCCAAGTGCAAGCACAGACAGCAGTTTGCGAAGTTTGTCTTTATTAATCATCATATAATGCAGTAAAAATTGCCCCTGCTTCGGGGCAATTATTCTGGTTCAGGCAATGTAGTTTATGTCGTTCTGCATAATGCAGTATGTCAGGAGTCCTCCGACGTATGGCACGAATGTCAGCACGAGATACAGGATTCCGTGCTTCGGCGGAGTCTGATTGCGTATTATATACGCACGGTCTATTTTTGTTCCCTGATTGTATGCCCAGAAAAAATAATATATTCCGCAGGTGAAAATACACAGAAGAAAAGCTATTCCTCCGGAAGTTGGTGTACGTTCCTCGGAAAGAAAGTTCGCTTCGTCGTTAAGATTTCCGAACCATAGAATACCATAAATTCCGCAGGTCACTATCGTCAGAATAATGCAGGAAACAATTGAACGTGTCTGTATGCCTGATGTTTTGTATCTGCTGTATTGTTTTTGATTTCTGTAATCAAAATAATTATTTTGATTTCCGCAATTGTTTTGCTGATGGTCGTTTTTTACAGGCGGCTGGAATATTTCAGGTGTCTGTTCCGGAGCAGCAGCTCCGCAGTTGGGGCAGTAATTTTCGTTGAATTCATATCCGCAGTATTCGCACTTCATAATAAACCTCACTTTAAATAATAATATTATTATATCATATTTGCGCCGTCAATGCAATCGTTGATTTATACAGGAAGTTTCACTGCTTTTTGGTAATTTTGTCTCATGCCTGCATCAGTACAGCGCATATCCGTCGGCTGCTGAAGATTTTACAAGTTCCGTCTGGCGGCTTATTATATCAGGTGATTCTATCCACTCTCTTTCTCCAGCCTGACCTGCCCATTTATCTTCCTTGCCCTGCTTATATGCCGCAAGACCAATAATGAGCTTTACCGGACTGTCTCCACGCAGTTCCTCCCAGCGTCTGAGAGTAGGCTCAAAGGGACATACGGCGTTTTCAAATCCGAAATATATCTGCGGAACGATATAGTCACAATATCCCTCACTGCCTGCCCAGAGCTTAACATCTGCATACTGTGAGTTATAATTTGATTCAATATTACCCTGGGGACTGATTCCGAAAAGAACTCTGCTGTCGTGTGCCTTTACTGTATCGTATATTGTTTTGACAAATCCTGTACAATTGGAAAGTCTCCATTGTGCAAGATCGCTGCTGCCGCTTTTTTCAAATTCTACGCTGTCGAAATTCTCGTCCGATGTGGGATAGAAGTAATCGTCGATATGTATGCCGTCAAGGTCATAATTTTCTAAGAGTTCCCTGACGCAGGCACTGAGAAGTTCCGATGTTTCGGGATAGGACGGGTCGAGATACCAGCGGTTTCCTACCAGCTTGGCAATGCGGCAGTCGGGATCTTCTGTCCATTTTTTGATTATGAAATCGTCAGGCAGAGTCTCCATTTGTTCAGCCGTCTGGCATCGCAGTGGATTCAGCCAGCCGTGAGCCGAAAGTTCCAGCCGGTGCGCTTCCTCGAGCATTATGGCTAAAGGATCATAGTCCCCGTCAAGGCTTACGCCCTTTGGAAAGATCTCGGACTTGTAATATGCATCTCCGCAGGGATGGATATGAAGATATACGGTGTTTATTCCGTTTTCCTTTGCCTGTGTGAATCGTTCACGAACGGCAGCCCGGAATTCCTCTGCCGTTTTTCCGTACATATAATCTTCGTACTGCATATACGGAAACCACTGTCCGGTCTGGTATTCGTAGTTTATTGGCGGATAGCCCTCCGGAATATCAATGTGAAGCTGTTCAAAATCCTGTACGAATGTTGTAACGGGAATTCCGGATGATTCCTCGGCAGGAGCATCCGGAGCAGAACAGGAGCATAAAATCAGGGGGATAAATAAAAGAATTATATATTTCATAGCAGTCTCCTTTAACAATTAGTTTATGTACAGGCTTTCAGAATTATATTCTGCATTGCACTGAAAAATTACTGCTTGCAAAAATTCCGGCAATAATGTATAATAGAAATATCAAAAGGAAAGGAAAATTAAAAATGAATAAAAAGGAAACAGCAGAGATCAAAAAGAATTTTTCAGATAAAAGCGGATTTTTCGTTATGGAGCGTCTCCTCACAGGCTTTGTGGATGCCGAGAAAAATCTCCGGTGTCATAATGTGAACTCCTGCCTAACCATGTCCGTTGAAGAACATGACGTTTACGAGGAAACATTGAAAAAAGTTCTCAATACAAATGTCGGAAAATCATTTGTTGAGTATGAATTCCCCAATGAGGCGTATGAAGAGGGAAAACCACAGAATATACTCTATACACTGCTGAAATCTGAACTCAAGGATGATGCGGTCTGTGAGGAGTTTTTAAATCATATTGCTGCCAACATTGCCTGCGAAGGCCCGTTTGCTGTTCTGACAGCTTATTGCAGTTACACTGTCAGACGCAAGGATAAAAATGATGAATTCGCTGTCGGCGAGGATGAGGTCTATCGTTACATACTTACGGCGTTCTGTCCGGTGAATACGGGTACTGACGGCTTTATTTTCGATTCATTCAATAATGAGATAACCAAAAAAGTCAATACGGAGCTTATTATAAGCAAATCTCCCTCAGACGGATTTTTGTTCCCTGTTTTCAGTAACAGGAGCAGCGACATAAATCATGTGATGTACTATACCAAGACTGCAAGCAAACCTGATATTTCAATTATCGAGAATGTTCTCGGCTGTAATTTTGTTATGTCCGCAGAAAATGAAAAGGCAAATTTCCAGAGTATACTCAAAAGCGTGGCAGGCGATGATCTGGACTATATGCTTATAAAAACCGTAAACGAAAAAATTCAGGATGTCGTTGAGGACGGCAAGGAAGAAACCGACAGAACAGTTATCGAACCGGCAATGCTCAAAGATATTTTTTCGGATTCCGGACTGCCGCAGGAACGTGTGGATATGGTAGAGCCGGTATATGAAAAAGTATGCGGAACAGCTCCGCTTACTGCTGCAAATCTTATTGAAACAAAAACAGTTCTTGCTTCACCGGGAATTACAGTCAATATCAAACCGTCTGCCACCGATAAAGTTCGCATTAGCGTGATAGACGGAAGAAAATGTCTCCTTATTGATATTGATGATCCTACTATCGAAATAAACGGACTGCCGGTTACTCTCTGAGGAATTATCCCAATTCTTTCTGCATATACTGACTAATACCAAATTAATGGAGGAGATAGTATGTGCGGAATTGCAGGAGCTATAAGTTTTTCTGAGGATATGCGCAATGATATGAAAATATATGAGAAGATGCAGAGGGCAATGATAAGACGTGGCCCCGATCAGCGTGGAATAGTTCTCACCCGTGAGGCGGCACTTATTCATACAAGACTTGCGGTTATCGACATATCAGGCGGACGTCAGCCTATGAGCTGTGCATTCGGAGAAAAAACATATACTCTGGTTTACAACGGTGAGCTGTATAATACTCAGGAGATCCGCCGTGAACTTGAACAGGAATTTGAGTTTGAAACTTCTTCTGATACCGAGGTAGTTCTGAAAAGCTACATCAAGTGGGGGAAAGCCTGTGTAGACCGCTTTAACGGGATTTTCGCCTTTGCAGTCTATGACGAGGCGGAACACCGTGTTTTTCTGGCAAGAGACAGAATAGGCGTTAAGCCACTGTTCTATTACGATACGGGCGATAGGCTGATCTTTGCTTCCGAGCTTCCGGTTCTGCTGGAACATCCCGATATTCCCCATGAAATCGACGAGACCGGCGTATCTGAACTTATACTTATGGCTCCGGGAAGAACTCCCGGCTGCGGCGTTATCAGGGGCGTAAAGGAAATTATGCCGGGCTGGCGTGGATTTTATACTGAACGTGGTCTGAAACTGGAGGAATACTGGCGTCTCCGTGCATATGAACTCGATGAATCATTTGAACAGACTGCCGAGCACGTCCGTGAACTTCTGCTTGACTCCATAAGGCGACAGCTGGTATCCGATGTGCCTGTCTGCACATTTCTTTCCGGAGGTCTGGATTCAAGCCTTATTTCAAGTGTTGCTGCATCAGAAATGAAAAAGCAGGGCAAGAAATTAAGCACTTTTTCCGTTGATTATCATGATAATGATAAATATTTCAGAAAAAGCCATTTTCAGCCAAACAGCGATCCGGAATATATAGAATGCATGGCAGAATATCTCGGAACAGATCATCATTGGATCGTGGTGGATACTCCCGAACTGACCGGCGCTCTTGACGAAGCTGTTGATGCAAGAGGTTTGCCCGGAATGGCAGATGTAGATGCTTCCATGCTGCTGCTTTGCCGTGAGATCAAAAAGCACGGAACTGTAGCTCTGTCCGGAGAGTGCGCCGACGAGATTTTCGGCGGCTATCCATGGTACAGGGATAAGGATATCCGCATGACTGACGGTTTCCCCTGGGCGCAGAGTACTTCCTACCGCAGAAGTTTTCTCGGTGATGCCTACAGAAACCGGATAGATGCCGATGACTATGTATACAGTGCGTATAGAAGAACGGCTGACGATACTCTGAAACTAAAAACGGACAGCGATCTTGAATCACGTATGCGTGAGATGACTCAGCTTAATTTCAACTGGTTTATGCAGAATCTTCTTGACCGCAAGGACAGAATGAGTATGTACAGCGGACTTGAAGTCCGTGTGCCGTTCTGCGATTACCGTATTGCAGAATACCTCTATAACGTCCGCTGGGAGTACAAGGACTGGCAGGGACAGGAAAAAGGTCTGCTACGTGAGGCGATGAGTGACTGGCTGCCGGAAAAGGTGCTGCGCAGAAAGAAAAGTCCCTATCCAAAGACGCATAATCCGGCTTTTTTAGAAGCTGTAACGTCAAGGCTAAGAAAAATTACGGACGACAAATGCAGTCCGCTTACTGAACTGGTAAGCCGTCAGGCACTTGAACGGCTTCTTACCCATGTGGATCATGTTCAGTGGTACGGGCAACTGATGAATCTTCCGCAGACTATTGCGTTTTTTATTCAGCTTGATTACTGGATGAGAAAATTTAAAATACAATTAGTATAAAACATGACGCCTCAGAGAGTATTCTCTGAGGCGTTTGTTTATTGAACTTTCTTTTGCATCCGGCGGGTCACCGTTTGGGCTGCCAAATTATGGCTGTGCTGCCTTATCCTACATTTTCGGAATCTGCCTGTGCCTGTTGTCGTTTCAGATCTTCCTGTATCTGATTAAAGTATTTTTCAGATTCTTCCATAGCAGATTGCATCTGAAGTTGATTACCTTCATCAACAAATCCGGCGTACATATTCCATTTTTCACATTCTCTGTTTACTCTCTCTTTTTCTATTTCAAGAAGCTTTTTGTTGGATTCTGTCATATACGTATTTTTCTCTGTGTCTTCAAGGCACTCATATTCTGAGGTGAGGCCGGAAATTATATCGGTTATCTTGTTTTTAGAAATATAATTGTCATTTACGCTTGTCATATCCAACGAAGTATAATACTGAACTTCATCGAAATTATTGGCTGGATATTCCGCAACAGGAACTTTTTTTCCAAGATAGACGTGCAGATTTCTGCGGAACGCCGTATCTTCCGGAAAAGCGATTGTACTTAAAATAGTTCCGGTGCGGTTATAGCCGTTGTGAGATTCCACCATGTGTTCTGCAATTGTCCGGAGTTGCTGTTCGCTGTCCCATGCATAGCTGATTTCCGGCGTGAAATAGCAGATATCGCTGCTGTTCTCATAATTGCCGGTAAAGAGATCGGTTCTTATCATAACGTTTGAATTTCTATCTGCATTAACCGGATTTCCGTCGCAGTCAACGGAGCGTTTCCACGAGTTTTCAGAAATCTGTATTTCCTCACCGCTGCTGTCTGTTACCTTTAAATCGTAGAAATAATTATCGGGATTATCATATCGGTAATAGACAACATCAGTCCGGACAGATCTGACGCTTTTTCCCTTTTTGTAGAAAGAAAAATCAGAAAAGCTTGCCGCTGATATAGTCGCACCGTTGTTATTGCTGAGTGCTCCGATATCATTGCCGATGAAAGCCGTCGATACAGCATTGGAGCATTCGTCCTCGCTGACAAAGAAGTAATCAAAGTTGTTTTCCAGTTCGGCTGTTTCTTTTTCGGAAAAATTCACTCCGGTCTCAGCAGCAGCCACTATGTTATCTTCAGAGTATGTTCCGTAATATTCTACGGCGTAGATCTGGTTGGTTCTTATCCCACCGATAGTTTTAATGAAAATTCGTACATTCATATTTTCATTACATTCTTCAAAGGGACATCTGTACATAGGAGTAACAAGAACATCATGACTTAAATAACTATAAAGGGGGAGATCACAAATATAGTAATCACCGTTTTGTATTTCTTTATTTATTTCAAGTATGATATTGCTGTAATTATTCTTGTTATCACATTTATCCATAGAATACTTCAGGCTGTTGATAAGGGCGATTTTAGGAATTACACCTATGCAAAGCACAATTGCCGCAGCCACAGATAACAATTTGAGTGCTGGAAGTTTTCTGCGCCTGCCTGTAACATTTTCAAGGTCGCTTACGGTGAACCCGCAGTCGGAAAAATCCGAGTCTTTTTCAGGAAATGCTCGTGAGGAGATTCTGTCAAAGCAATTAACAGAAGTAGAAAGTTCATTCATTTTTTCTTTCAGTATTTTTTCAAATTCCTGATTAGAATTGAATTCATTTTTTTTCACTTGTCTGCACCTGCCTTTTCCTGTAAGATTTCCATTGCCTTTTTGTATCTTGATTTGATCGTCGTTTCGGGGATCTTCAACACTTTTGCTATTTCCTTGAAAGTCATTTCAGCGCAGCATTTCAATATGACGATTTGTCTTTGCTTGTCGTTGAGATGTTTTAAAAGCTGATTTATATATATACTGTCCTCGACAGTTTGTTCAGCGTCACCGTAGCTTTGTATGAAAGAGTTGCTGATCTCTTTTT
>UQXS01000122.1 GCA_900545125.1 uncultured Ruminococcus sp. | reverse complement strand
TCCTTTCAACTGCCGCACCTATCTGATTTTTGTTTAACCAAACAGGTTTTTAGAGGTCGCCATAATATATTTCAGGGGGAACATAATGATTAATTTAGACGAAATTACTGCGCTTTGCGAAAAGCTCGGATGCCGTATCACACCTGAATGTCCGCTCAGCGAATATATCACATTCCGTTTCGGCGGAAAATGCAGGGCTCTGATAAGTATTAATTCTGCACAGTCGGCAGCAGAACTTATAAAGTATATGAAAGAAAATTCTGTTCGTTATGGGATTCTCGGCAGAGGCAGCAATGTTCTGGCAGACGATAACGGGTTCGACGGCGTTATTCTCCTTTTCGGAAGTGATTTTGCATCAATTGAAACAAGAGGAAATATAATCCGCTGTGATGCCGGAGCTCTTCTTGCATCCGCCTGCGTTCATGCACAGCAGTCGGGACTCAGCGGAATGGAAAATCTTTTTGGCATTCCCGGTACGGTAGGCGGAGCTCTTTACATGAACGCCGGTGCTTACGGCAGTGAAATGAAAGATATCGTTATTTCTGCCGAATATCTTGACGAGAACGGAAAGATACGTACCATAGGCAGGGAAGCTATGGAATTATCCTACAGGCACAGCTTTTTTTCTGATAGTTCATGCGTTATCATTTCCGTGACAATGCAGCTTGAGGACGGAGATCCGGAAACAATTAAGAATGCCATGAACGAATGTATGGCAAAGAGAAGTGCTAAGCAGCCGCTTGAATATCCGAGCGCAGGCAGTACATTCAAGCGTCCGGAGGGCAGTTATGCATCGCTGCTTATTGATCAGTGCGGTCTGAAAGGAAAACAGTGCGGCGGAGCAATGGTAAGCGAAAAACACAGCGGATTCATTATCAATAAGGGATATGCCACCTGTGCGGATGTACTTGAGCTTTGTTCGCAGGTACAGAGGATAGTAAAGGAAAAAACCGGGTATACTCTTGAACTTGAACCGGTTATACTCAGATAATTATTTAGTGAAACGGAGGCAGTTATGCAGCTTTTGATTGTTACAGGAATGTCCGGCGCAGGAAAGTCAAGCGTTATGGATGTAATGGAGGATATAGGCTATTATTGTATTGATAATATTCCTCCGAAGCTGATCTCAAAATTTGTTGACCTCTGCCGTCAGTCAGAGAGCGCAATAACAAAGGTAGCCGTTGCAGTCGATATACGTACAGGCGATATGTTCGCCGAGATCTTCCGTTCATGGCAGAAACTCAAACTTGAGACTGACGTTGAAGTAAAGGTTTTGTTTATAGATGCAGATCAGCGTGTGATTATCAATAGGTACAAGGAAACACGCCGTAAACACCCTTTGCAGGAAAAGTTCGGTGGAAATATGAAAGCGGCTATCGACTATGAATACAGCCAGCTTTCACAGCTCAGGGAGATCGCTGATTTTTACATAGATACTACGGATTTTGCGACGGCTCAGTTAAAGGAGCATATCAAGCTTATATTCCTTGAAAAAAGCTCTGATTCACTGCTGATACAGGTGATGTCGTTCGGATTCAAGTACGGTATTCCGTCAGACTGCGATCTTGTATTTGATGTGAGATGTCTGCCGAATCCATACTATGTGGATGCACTTCGCTCCCATACCGGCTGCGACGAGTGCGTAAGGGATTTTGTTATGGGATTTCCGCAGTCTAAGGAACTTTTCGATAAGCTTGCGGATCTGATAGATTATCTTATTCCGCACTATGTCCATGAGGGAAAGAGCCAGCTTGTCATAGGTTTCGGCTGTACGGGCGGAAAGCATCGTTCTATTACCTTTGCAGAACTTATGGCAAAGCATCTCGGAGAAAAGGACTACAGAGTCCGGAAATATCACCGTGATATTACAAAGGACAGAAAATTAAAATAAATTACAGGAGTGAATAATAATATCTTTTTCAAATGAAGTAAGAAAAGAAATCTGTTCCGGCATAAATGATAAGAATAAACGTTTTGCCTGCCTGTATGGTATGCTGATGTTCAGCCGCACTCTTACGCCGGAAAAAATCTGCTTTCATACCGAAAGCAGGATATCTTCTGAGCTTTTTGATTCTCTTTTCAAAAGCGTATTTCATTGCCGTATTCCGTGCAGTGAAAACGAAAGAAAAGGCGGAACGGTTCTGTATTCATATGATACTGAAAACGTTGACCTTATCAGGAATATTTTTGAAAAATACAAGTTTATCAGTCCGGAGAGGACTATTAATTCCGAGATTATTGCTACAAATAGTCTCGGAGTTTTTACAGCCGGAGTTTTTATGGCGTGCGGAAGTGTAAACGATCCTTCAAAGGAATATCATCTTGAATTTACTGTTCCGCAGGAGCGTCTTGCAGAGGAACTGACCGTTCTCCTTGGGGATATAAATGTAACAGCCAGAACGGTGATACGCCGTGGACAGTATATAGTCTACATTAAGGAAAGTGAGTCGATCGAGGATGTGCTGACTTTTATCGGCGCTCAGCAGTGTACCCTTGACCTTATGAATGTAAAGATATGGAAAGATGTCAGAAACAAGGCAAATCGTATTGCCAATTGTGATTCTGCCAACATAGACAAGACCGTGAAAGCCGCTATGAAGCAGATCGGGGATATACGTCTTATCCAGAAGACCGTCGGATTTGATTCGCTTACGCAGGAACTTCGTGAAATTGCGGAAATGCGTCTTGAAAATTATGATATGAGCCTACAGGAGATAGGGGAGAGTCTTTCTGTTCCCATAAGTCGTTCAGGGGTAAATCACCGATTTAAGAAGATAGCTGCCATAGCCGCAGAAATACGCAGCAGGAGTGATAAAAATGAAACAGGATGATTTTGTAAATCTTCACGTTCACACAGAGTACAGTCTGCTCGACGGTGCGTGCCGTGTAAAAGATCTTATCAGACGTGTCAGGGAAATGGGACAGAAGGCCGTGGCAATAACAGATCACGGCAATATGTACGGTGCGGTCGAATTCTGGAATGAAGCTGTAAAAGAGGGGATAAATCCCATAATAGGATGCGAAGTGTACGTTGCTCCACGCAGAAGAACCGATAAAGAACCGGGCATCGACCAGCATCCTTATCACCTTGTGCTGCTCTGTGAGAACAACGAGGGCTACAGGAATCTTGTAAAGCTTGTATCGGCTGCCGGTATAGAGGGTTTCTATAATCGTCCGAGGGTGGATAAAGAACTTCTGCGGAAGTATCACAAAGGTCTTATATGTCTGTCTGCCTGTCTTGCCGGGGAGATACCTCAGCTGCTTGCAGACGGCAACTATGAGGGAGCAAAGGAAGCGGCACTGGCATATCGTGAGATCTTCGGTGAAAACAATTTTTTTATTGAGATACAGAATCACGGTATAAGAAATGAACTGAAAATCCTTCCTTTGTTGTACAGGCTTTCCGACGATACGGGAATTCCTCTGGCTGCGACCAACGACTGCCATTATATCAACAAAAACGACAGCGAGATACAAAATGTTCTGCTTTGCATACAGACGGGTAAAATTCTCGGAGAACCGGGCGGAATCAGCTTTGAAACGGATGAATTCTATATCAAATCAGCTGATGAAATGGCTATGCTTTTCAGAGGACACGAAGAGGCAGTCGTTGTTACCTCAAAGATAGCCGAAAGATGCCGGGTCGAATTTGAATTCGGAAATATCAGGCTTCCCAGATTTACAGTAGAGGGCGTCAGCGACAATAAAGCATTTTTCAGCGATCTCTGCCGTAAAGGAATGTACAGCCGTTACGGTTCTTCGCCTTCCTCAGATGTCGTAAAGCGAATGGAATACGAGCTGTCAATCATTATAAAAATGGGATACACGGACTATTTTCTTATTGTCTGGGATTTTATCCGATATGCAAGGGAAAACAATATTCCGGTAGGCCCGGGAAGAGGCTCCGGAGCAGGAAGTCTCTGTGCATACTGCATAGGTATCACGGGAATTGACCCTATGAAATACGGTCTGCTTTTTGAAAGATTTCTTAACCCGGAGCGTGTGAGTATGCCTGACTTTGATATTGACTTCTGCATTGAAGGACGGCAGAAAGTCAAGGATTATGTGGTGCAGAAGTACGGAAAAGAGTACGTTTCAGAGATAATCGCCTTTGATACGCTGAAAGCACGTGCGGCAGTGCGTGACGTGGGAAGAGTGCTGAATCTGCCGTATCAGCTTTGCGACAAGGTGGCAAAACTGATAGACCCGAAATCAAAGCTTGAGGAAGCGATAAATCAGTCAGATGAATTGCAGCAGCTTTGCCGCACGGACAGATCGGTCAAAAGACTACTTGACATTGCCGGACGTCTGGAGGGAATGCCACGGCATACTTCAACTCATGCGGCAGGAGTGGTAATATCGGCTGTACCGCTTGACGAACTTGTTCCTCTGCAAAAAAATGACGATACGATAATAACTCAGTATACCATGACGGTTCTTGAATCGCTGGGACTGCTCAAAATGGATTTCCTCGGACTGCGCAATCTTACGATAATACGTGACACGGTAAATGAGATACGCAGGACAGAACCGGATTTTGACATTTCTGCCATTCCTCTTGATGATAAGGCGGTATACAGAATGATGTCGGAGGGCGATACTTCCGGAATATTTCAGTTTGAAAGCGCAGGCATGACACGGTGGCTCATGGAAATGAAACCGGAGCGTCTTGAAGATCTGATAGTTATAATTTCATTGTATCGTCCCGGCCCTATGAAGTCGATACCGCTGTATATTGAAAATAAAAAAGATCCGGAGCATATCGTATATAAGCATCCGATACTGAAAAGCATTCTGGCGGAGACATACGGCGTTATGGTCTATCAGGAACAGGTCATGGAAATATGCCGTAAGCTTGCCGGATATTCTTATGGTCACGCTGATATTGTACGCCGTGCTATGGCTAAGAAGAAGCATGACGTAATGCTCAGGGAACGGGAGAGCTTTATTACCGGAGCGGCGGAAAAGGGGGTGTCGGCAGAAATTGCTGATTCTGTTTTCGATGAGATGATAAGTTTTGCATCGTATGCGTTTAATAAATCTCATGCCGCAGCTTATGCATATCTGGCATATCAGACGGCATATTTAAAATGCCATTATAATGGAATTTACATGAGTGCCCTGATGTCAAGCGTAATGTCGGTGACAGGCAAGCTGGCAGAATATACAGCGTCATGCCGCAGTTCCGGGATAGAGATACAGTCTCCGGATATAAATAAGAGTATGAAAGGATTCAGCTACAGCGGCGGAAAAATGTACTTCGGACTTCTGGCTGTAAAGAATGTCGGCGGCGGACTTGCAGAAAAAATCATCGCAGAAAGAGAGCTGAACGGCATTTTTAAGGGAATCCAGAATTTTTGCGAGCGTATAGGCGGCAGGGAACTCAACAAGAAAGCTCTTGAATATCTTATAAAGGCCGGAGCTTTTGACGGTCTGGATCTTAACCGCCGGCAGATGCTGGAATATTATGAAACGATACTTGCTGATTCCGGCAGCAGTTCACGTGGGATGATCGAGGGACAGCTTAATTTCCTTGAAAATTCCGATGTCAGCGATATGGGACTGCGCATACCTAAGCTTCCGGAATATGATGGGAAAAAGCTTTTGTCAATGGAAAAGGAAGCTACAGGAATGTATCTGACCGGCAGTCCGCTTGATGGATATCAGTATATTGCTGCACTCATGCATACGAGGAGCATTGGTTCTGTAGTATCGGATGAAGCGCAGGTCAGGGACGGGGAACAAATAAAGCTGCTGTGTACGCTTCAGAGTGTTAAAAAGCATACTACGAAAAAAAACGATCAGATGTGCTTCATAACGGCAGCTGATGAGAGTGGTGAGATAGAGGCAGTCATTTTCCCCGACCTCTATTCCGTTATTTCTTCACGGCTTGTGGAGGATAATATTCTGCTTCTGACCGGAAGAATATCCGTAAAAGACGACAGTGTGACAGTAGTATGCAGTTCTGTCGTTTCTGAGGAAGAATTCGGACATCTGACCGAAAATATGAAACTGTGTATAAAAATGCAGTCTGATGAGGTCAGAAATGCGGACAGGCTGATTGAACTGTGCAGCAGTTTTAAAGGCAGAACTCCGGTTTGCTTTTATTTTGTGGATCTCAAAAAAACAGTACTTCCCAGAAAAAGGCTTAATATCGGAATTTCCGATGAGAGCTTTAAGGCACTGGAAGAGGTATTCGGGGCTTCTGAAATAGGTCTTATAAGATAATCAGAGATTAGAATGTGTTCACATAGAATGTCACGCAAAAATTAAGTTTAAAAATCTGCACATTCATTTTATGTGAACACGCTATAGTATATAGCATTTTGGAAATGAGGTGTTATTATGGATAAATTATATTTGGTTATACCATGTTACAACGAGGAAGTGGTATTGCCGGAAACATCAAAGCAGCTTCGTGCTAAAATACAATCGCTTATTGAAAAAGACAAGATCAGCAGCCAAAGTCGTATTGTATTTGTAAACGATGGTTCGAATGACAGAACATGGGAGATCATAGAGGAACTGCATAGGTGTGATCCGCTATTCCAGGGGATAAAGCTTTCCCGTAATGAGGGACACCAGAATGCTCTTCTTGCAGGTCTTATGACTGTAAAGGAAAAGTGTGATATGGTGATTTCCCTGGATGCTGATTTGCAGGATGATATTAATGCAATAGATGAAATGGTTGAGAAATATTATCAAGGCTGCGATATAGTCTATGGTGTGAGAAGTGCAAGAGATACGGATACAGCCTTTAAAAGAAAGACGGCAGAGGGATATTACAAGGTTATAAAATTATTAGGTGGGGATGTTGTATATAATCATGCGGATTATCGTCTTATGAGCAGAAGAGCGCTTGACGGACTGGAAAAATTCAAGGAGGTAAACTTGTTTCTGAGAGGCGTAGTTCCTATGATCGGATATAAAAGCGATAAAGTATATTACGCAAGAAAAGAACGGTTTGCAGGGGAATCGAAGTATCCCTTAAAGAAAATGATTGCTTTTGCATGGGAGGGAATCACGTCTCTTTCAATAAAGCCTATCCGTATGATCATGCTTTTGGGAAGCGCTATTTTTCTTGTAAGTATAATCATGCTCATATATTCATTTGTACGCCATGCTGCCGGAGAAACAACAATTGGCTGGACGTCGACAGTTGTTTCCATATGGGCAATCGGAGGTTTGCAGCTTCTTGCTATAGGTATTATCGGCGAGTATATCGGCAAAGTTTATCTTGAAACCAAAGAAAGACCAAAGTTCATTGTGGAAGAGTATCTTGGAGAAAAGGACTGAAAATACAATAAAAATGCCGGTTTATTGGTTGCGTTTCATGGAAATCAATAAATCGGTTTTTGTGAAGATGTACTTTCCTTTATTGTGTTTTGCGACAGAATGGGAGTATATAACAAAAAAAGCCCGAATAATCGGACTTTTGACAGGTGATTAAATTTATTCACCCAATGGCGTGCCTGGAGGGATTCGAACCCCCGACCTACTGGTTCGTAGCCAGTCACTCTATCCAGCTGA
>UQXS01000121.1 GCA_900545125.1 uncultured Ruminococcus sp. | reverse complement strand
ATCTTCACCGGCTGCCTGAACGGGAGCAGCCGCAGCCTGCTGTACGGGAGCTGCAAAAGGCATCATTGCCGGAGGCGGAGTGAATTTCTTTCCCTTGACGGTAATTTTTTTGTCTCCGTCCTCGACGGTGATCTCGGAAAGCTCGTTTTCAGCAACAAGCTTTGCCAGCTTTTCTATAGTTTCAAGTTCAAACTGACCGTAAATTTTTTCCATTGCAGAGTCTCCTTAATCCTTAATTTTCTTGAAGCAGAGCGTACCGTTGTGACCGCCGAATCCCAGTGAATTAGACAGTGCAACGTTTACATCCTGCCGGATATTACCTTCAGTGCAGTAGTCAAGATCGCATTCCTCATCGGGAACTTCATATCCGACCGTCTTATGAATAAATCCCTCTTCTATGGATTTTGCACAGACGACAGCCTCAACAGCTCCTGCCGCACCGAGGAGATGACCTATCATAGACTTGGTGGAGTTGATCTTCACATTTTTTGCATAGTCGCCGAAAGCGAGTTTTATAGCGGCTGTCTCGTATTTATCGTTAAGACCGGTCGAAGTACCGTGAGCGTTGATGTAGTCAACATCCGACGGCTGAACGCCGGCTTCTTCCATAGCGAGAGTCATGCCCATTCCTGCTGCTTCGCCCGATGGCATAGGAGATGTCATATGGTAGCCGTCATCTGTAGCGCCGTATCCGGCTATTTCGCAGTATATCTTAGCTCCTCTTGCCTTTGCGTGTTCATATTCTTCAAGGATAAGCATACCGCTGCCCTCGCCAAGGACAAAACCATTTCTCTCCTTGTCAAAGGGGATAGATGCACGTTCGGGATCTTCAGATCTTGTAAGCGCTTTCATGTTATTGAATCCGCCGTAGGTAAACTCAGTGGTCGAGCTTTCTGTTCCGCCTGCAATGCATACGTCAAGATAACCGTCCTTGATCTTGCGGAACGCCTCGCCCAGGGCATGAGTTCCCGAAGCGCAGGCAGATGCAATAGAATAATTAGCTCCTCTGAAGCCTGTTTTCATAGCGATAGTTCCTGCCGCCATATTTGATATCATCATGGGAACGTAAAATACCGATATTCTTCCGGGTCCTTTTTCAAGATACTTTCCGTATTCCGAAAGAGTAAGGTCGATGCCGCCGATACCGCAGCCGATGAGAACTCCGGCTCTGTAGGGGTCAATATCACCAAAATCCGAACCAGCATCTGTCAGCGCCTCGTGAGCGGCAACAAGAGCATACTTTGTGAACGTATCCATTCGTCTGGCTTCTTTCTTGTCAAAGCATCCTTTAACGTCATAGTAATCCTCTTCATTAAAATCTCTTACCAGTCCCGATACTCTGATGCCTGTGCGCTCTGTATCAAAATGATCTATACGGGAGATACCGACTCTGTTTTCAACGATACCTTCCCAGAATTTTTCAACACCTGTTCCCAGAGGAGTAACTGCTCCGAGACCTGTAATAACAACTCTTCTGCTCATATTATATCCTTTCTTTTTTTATCATACTGGGATCACATTGAAAGTCCGCCGGAGATCTCAATAACCTGTCCTGTAACATAAGATGAATCCTCTGAAACAAGGAACGAAACCACCGATGCGATCTCCTCCGGTTCGCCGTATCTTCTCATAGCAACGGCTTCAAGCATTTTAGCCTTATAATCCTCGGCAAGAACATCAGTCATAGGGGTGCGGATAAATCCGGGAGCTACGGCGTTGCAGGTAATATTCTTTCTGCCGTACTCCTTGGCTATAGTCTTTGTCATGCCTATCAGAGCTGCCTTTGAAGCGGAATAATTGATCTGTCCCGGATTTCCGTAAAGACCTGCCACGGAAGAAACATTAACGATCCTGCCGTGCTTCTGCTTCATCATAACGGGGCAAACATTTTTCAGCATATTGAAAACACTCTTCTGATTAACGGCGATAACGGCGTCATATTCGTCCTCGCTCATTCTTGCAAGAAGCTTGTCCTTTGTAATGCCGGCATTGTTCACCAGAGCGTCTATGCTGCCCATCTGTTCTTTTATTGCCTTGACCATTGCCTCGCAGTCAGCCATTTTAGATACGTCAGCGGCAAAACAAATAACTTTAACTCCGAAAGCCGCACACTCTGCGGCAACTTCTTCTGCCTTTGCCTTATCACCGTCGCTGGGATAGTGATTGAGAGCTATATCGAATCCGTCTTTTGCCAGTCTTTTTGCTATACAGGCGCCTATCCCCTGTGATGCGCCGGTTATCAGTGCTACTGCCATTATATTTCCTCCTGATATTAATTAGTATTTAAGAAGTTTTTCTGCCTGCTCCATGATCTCACAGATAATATCCTTACATGGTCTGACATCCTTTATCATTCCTGCGATAGCGCCGCAGAGGAAAGAACCCTCTTCAAGATTTCCGTCCTGAACAGCCTTTCTCAGAGATCCGAGAGTAACCTCCTCGAACTGCTCCGGAGTAAGACTTCCGTCCCTTTCACCGCTTGCAAGCATCTTTGAGAACTTCGTCTTTACGTTCCGGCACGGATGTCCCGTATATCTTCCGGTAACAACGCTGTCGGTATCCTTTGCCTTTACAACGAGATCCTTGAATGTCTGGTGTATCTGACATTCCTCTGACGCAAGGAAGCGTGTACCGATCTGGACTCCCTCTGCGCCCAGCATAAAGGAAGCTGCCACGCCTCTTCCGTCAGCGATTCCTCCGGCTGCGATAACCGGTATTTCCAGAGCGTCAGCGACCTGCGGAACGAGACACATAGTGGTAATTTCTCCGATATGACCGCCCGATTCAGTACCCTCTGCAACAACGGCGTCAGCTCCTGCCCTTTCCATTCTCTTGGCAAGAGCAACCGAGGGGATAACGGGAATTACCTTTATTCCGGCTTCCTTCCAGGCAGGGATATACTTTCCGGGGTTTCCCGCACCCGTTGTAACGACCGCAACTTTCTCGTCGATGCACAACTGTGCAAGGTCGTCGGCATTGGGGCTCATAAGCATGATATTAACGCCGAAAGGCTTATCGGTCTTTTCCTTGCAGAGACGTATCTGCTCCCTGAGATAGTCGATAGGTGCGCTGCCGCCTGCGATAAGACCTACTCCTCCTGCGTTTGAAACGGCTGCGGCAAGAGTATGCTCGGCGACCCATGCCATACCTCCCTGTATAACAGGATACTGACAGCCTAAAAGTTCGGTGATCCTTGTTTTCATATGTCAAAACTCCTTTTTAAGGCAACACCGCACAAAGATTGTTGCGCAGATGCGCCGTGAAAATTTTCGTCAGATTGCATAAATTTGACGCAGCAATACTGACGTATTGCAAGGAAAATTTGTGTGAAATGACGGAAATTTTCCAAGCAGATGCATAACAAAGGCGTCAGCCGCTCTTTGTGCGGTGTTGCCTTAATATTCCATTATGATTCCGCCGTACGTAAGACCTGCGCCGAATCCGATAAGTGCAAGCTTTTCGCCTCTGCGTATGCGTCCGTCCTCTATGCCTGCATTAAGCGCCAGCGGAATAGATGCGCTCGATGTATTTCCGAAACGGTCAAGAGTAATAATAAACTTATCCATGTCCGCTCCCAGCTTCTTTGCGGCGGTCTCTATAATGCGCAGATTAGCCTGATGCGGTATGAACCAGTCAATGTCGTCCTTGGTCACGCCGATTTTTCCGGCAGCCTTTTCAAAGGCGTTGGGCAGAGCCTGAGTAGCGAATTTATAGACAGTTCTTCCGTCCTGATAAAGCATATGCATTGCTTTTTCGGGGAATCCGTCATTGAAATCGCTTTCCAGCTTTATTTCCTTTGCCGGATAGAGATTCTTTGCAAAGAGCACTCTTGCGCCGCTTCCGTCGGAGCCGAGGAAAGACGAGAACATCTTATTGCTTTTTTCCACAACAACAGCAGCCGCACCGTCGCCGAAGAGGATGCAGGTCTGCCTGTCGGTGAAGTCGCAGAAGCGTGAAGTTGCTTCGCTGGACACAACAAGAACATATTTCAGGGAATCGTCGGTAGCAAGAAAGCGGTTTGCGGTATCCATTGCATAAACGAAGCCGCTGCAGGCTGCGTTCTGGTCGAAAGCCGCTGCATTTTCTGCGCCGATCTCATACTGGATAATGCTTGCCATACTTGGTGTCAGGAAGTCGGAAGTAACCGTAGTACAGATAATCAGACCGATTTCTTCCGGTTTTATGCCTGATTTTTCGAGAGCTGCAAGAGCTGCTGTTTTTCCCATATACCATACCGGCTCCCAGCCTGCCATATGACGTTCAACGATGCCTGTTCTGGTGCGGATCCACTCGTCGTTGGTATCCACAAATTTTTTAAAGTCATCGTTGACCAGTTTCTGTTCTGGCACGTATGTACCCATACCCAAAATGTTGATTCCCATTAAAAATGCTCCTTTAAAAGAAAAATTATTGTAATACTGTTGTCAAACAAGAAATTTTATGTTATATTATTGATAGGGAGATCTGAGACAGATCTCTCCGCAGAATAAACCTGCATACATTATATTGTAAATCATTTCCGGATTTTTTGCAATGATATTTCAGAACTTTATTTATTGCAAGCGAAAATATCGTTATTTTAAACAAAAAAGCAGTCAGAATTTCGGTACTTTTACTAATTGTTTGTATATAGCACACAGAAAGGAAGTTTAACATTATGACAATTTCACTATTTTCCGGACAGGGATCACAGTACGAGGGCATGGGAAAGGATATTGCAGAGGCATTTCCCGAAACGGCAAAGATCTACGATACCGGATCGGAAATAATGGGCACAGACCTGAAAGCACTCTGCTTCAATACTCCTGCCGAAGAACTTTCACGGACATCCAATGCTCAGCCGGCTATCATGACAACGTCCATAGTCTGCCTGACGGCCGCTCTTTCAAAGGGATATAAGACGGACGGCGTGGCAGGACATTCTCTCGGCGAATATGCAGCGATGTACGCATCCGGCATGATTTCCCTTGAAGATGCTTTCCGGCTCATCAAAGCAAGAGCTGCCGCAATGGAATCGGCTGCCGGAGAACACAAGGGTGCGATGGCTGCCGTCATGAAGATAGCTCCGGAAAAGGTCGAGGAGATATGCTGCGCCGCAAAGGAATACGTTGCCGCCGTAAACTTCAATTCTCCTGCCCAGACGGTAATTGCCGGAACGCCGGAGGGCATTGCCGAAGTGACCGAAATATTCAAGGAGCTCAAAGCGAGAGTCGTTCCGCTGAAAGTTGCCGGAGCATTCCATTCAAAGCTGATGCAGTCTGCCGCAGACAGCTTCTACGAGACGGCAAAAACCGTAACTTTCAAAGCTCCGCAGATAAGATATTATTCAAACGTGACCGGCAGCGAGCTGACGGAACTGCCGGATATGGCTGAACTTCTTGCAAAGCATATTGTATCGCCTGTCCGCTTCACATCGGAGCTTGCCGCCATGAGCGAAGCAGGCGCAGATAAATTTGCAGAATTCGGCCCCGGAAAAACTCTCACCGGACTTGTAAAAAAGACGCTTCCCGGCGCTGCCGCATTCAACATTGAAAATCTTGAAACTCTTGAAGGAGCTGATATATATGAATAAATTTGCCCTTATCGGACATCCGCTGGGACACTCCATGTCCCCTCTCATCCACGACAGACTCTTTGCCCTCAGCGGATTTGAGGCAGAGCCGTATCAGCTTATAGATATTGCTCCGGAGGATATTGCCGCAAGCCGTCCGCTGCTTGAGGAGCACATGGGAATGAACGTGACTATCCCGCATAAGCAGTCGGTCATCCGGCTCATGGACGAACTTGGAGACAGCGCAAAGAGATATAATTCCGTAAACTGCATCAAAAACGAAAACGGCAGACTTGTCGGCTATAATACGGACTGCGACGGTTTTCTGCGTTCCGTTGAGCTGCTGCCGATAAGTGAAAACGTAGTTATTCTCGGATGCGGCGGCGTAGGACGCATGATGGCTATCGAAACGGCTCTCCACGGCGGTTCGATCACTCTTGCCGTTATTCCGCAGGATGTAAAAGCCGCACAGCTGCTCATGGCTGAAATTATGGAAAAATGCAGCGGAGCATCCGTTAAAATTGCCGATATATCCACGCTTGACGAGAAGTTCGACCTGCTTGTAAACGCCACGCCCGTCGGAATGTACCCCAAGACCGACGCCTGCGCCGTAAGCGACAAGGTCATTGAAAACTGCCTCAGCTTTTTCGATGCGGTATATAATCCAACCGAAACGCTGCTCATGAAAAAAGCACGTGCTCTCGGAAAAACTGCCGTCGGCGGAGCTTCAATGCTGGTATATCAGGCGGTAAAGGCTCATGAGATATGGTACGGCAGCACTTTTGCCGCCGAGGATATCTCAGAAATAATTCTTGAAGTTGAACACTCAGTTGACCTGATGAATAAAAATTAAGAGGAGTAACGATATGACAGTATTTCTTTGCGGATTTATGGGCTGCGGAAAGTCCACGTCCGGAAAGCTGGCAGCCAAAAAACTCGGCTGCGGCTTCTGTGATACCGACGACCTTATTGTCCGTACACTTGATATGTCCATTCCGGATATCTTTGAACAGAAAGGCGAACCGTTTTTCCGCACGGCAGAAGCAGAAATAGTAAAATCCCTCTGCGGCAAGACTGTCGTTGCGGCATGCGGAGGAGGAGCGATGCTCAATCCCGACACGGCACGTGCGGCACGTGAAGCAGGTGCTGCGGTGATATTTCTTGACGTTCCGTTCGAGAACTGCTACGAACGCATAAAAGACGATAAAAACCGCCCTATTGCCGCAAATTCCACCAAAGATGAACTTTATGACCTGTTTAACAGCCGCAGAAGCATCTACCTCAGCCACTCGACAGTCAGGATAGACTGCGGCGGCAAAAGTCCCGTCGAGATTGCCGAGAGCATCGCAGAATCGGTGTTCAGATAAGGAGTAGTACCATGCTTATTTACAACGCTGAAATTCACACTATGGATTCCGCCGGAATCATCCCGAACGGCTGGATCAGAACGGAAAATGAAAAGATAGCCGAAATCGGCACGGGAAAGCCGGAGGATATTCCCGGCGGCAGTATCGACGCTCTCGGCGGAACGCTGCTTCCCGGCTTTATCGACGCACATACGCATCTTGGCATAATCGAGGACGGCATCGACTTTGAGGGCGACGACTGCAACGAATCCACCGACCCGTTCTCTCCGCAGATGAGGGCGATAGACGGAATAAATCCCTTTGACCGCTGCTTTGAAGAAGCAAGGATGAGAGGTATAACCGCCGTGGCTTCCAGTCCCGGAAGTGCAAATCCGTGCGGCGGTGAGATCTGTGCCTTAAAAACAAACGGACGGCGCATCGACGATATGGTGATAAAGCAGTGCGGCATCAAGTTTGCACTGGGCGAAAATCCCAAAAACGTCTATAACGGACGTGACGAAGCTCCGGTCACGAGAATGGCTGTTGCTGCGCTTATCCGTGAAGGACTTTACAAGGCACGGCGATATGTCCACGATATGGACAGCTACTATTCCGACAGCGAAAATTACGACCCTCCGGAGTACG
>UQXS01000120.1 GCA_900545125.1 uncultured Ruminococcus sp. | reverse complement strand
TTTATAGCAAGCGACGGAACAGCGATGATGAATTTATTGATACCATAGCGCTTATGCAGTTCATATATCACCTTAGTGTAAACATAGGTCTTGCCAGTACCCGTTTCCATTTTTATATCGAGACTGAGTATATCTTCTTCGGGCGAAACATAGCTGTGTTCACCTCTGAGGGATTTTTGCAGCTCTCTGATATTATGTTCAACAGTGCTGTCGGTAAGGGATATATGGGGATTTTCAAAATACTGCTTAGGGGCAGAGATATGTACTCCCTCAAACACACGACTTACCGCATCAATAGCAGCTTGCTGGTGAGGAAGGTCTTTTTGTAAGATAAGTTCCATATCAATACCTCACATCGAAATTGACACGCAGATTTTTCTCCGTATCTTTGAGTCTTTTAACATTTATCTGCAAAGTATCACGCATTCCCCATGTGAAGCTGTAACCGAATAGAACGATATTTTCAGGATTAAAGGTTGCATCTGATTCGAGCTTTTCACAGATTGCTGTGATTGCTTCATCACTCAGCCCCTCGTTTATCAAATAGAGGTGCTTTCCGCAGGAATAGGCTTCGTAGCCTGCAAAATCAAGTGTTACGTATTTTGCGGTAAAGCCATAGCCGTCACGAACGAGCCATGTAGTCAAAACCGTAGGAACGCCAAACTCATCAAGGAGATTGGAGAACATCTGGTCAGGAGAGAAACTTTCCAGCTTATCAAGCGTTTCAGTTGACGGCTCACAGAGAGTATAGTACTTGAAGCCGAGGTCTGCTGTTGTTTCAGGGTGTTCCTCAAGCAGAAGTTCTTTAGTGAGCTGAATACGTTTAAGTCCAATATCACATATTGTTCTATACCCCGCCTTATAAGCTGAGGAGCTTTCTTTGCATAACTCCGGCAATTGAACTAATATCCAGTGTCGCTTAACATCTTGCTCATAAACATTCATTCTCATTATTGCTTCAGCAGTCGTAGCTGAACCTGAAAAGAAATCAAGAATAATATCATCGTTCCTTGTACATAAACTCGCTATAAGAGTAATCAGTTCGATCGGTTTTGTGTGATCAAACACTTTCTTGCCTACTGTTTTAGCAATATCCTTCGTAGCATTATCATTTGAGTACTTGTTATCAGTTACTTCCAATGTAGAAAGGGATTTTGTTCTATCACCGTATTCAATATAATATCCATCATCATTTTCTTCTATTGTAGCTTTTTGATATGTCTTAGTATAAATTCGTTTACCGTTTCTTCCATTTTTTACTACGATAAATCCGTTTTCATAGCCAAAATCGAATTTAGCTTTACTCCAACGCCACGCCCAATCAGCAACATCGTGTATCCCTGATTGACGTTCTTCGTAGGCTTCAACAGATGAACCTGGATAGAAGATTTCACCGTTTATTGTTAATGGATAGTCTAAACTCTTACTATACTGCAAGCTATCATAATCTAATGTTTGATTAAGTTTATAAAAACCTCTTTCATCAAAGAATTCATCAGAGTACTTGAAATCAGCGTCATTATGTTCTATCGGATATAACAGCGGTGTAGGCGTTTTAGAATACATAAGTAAAACGTCATGATTTAGAGCGATAACGTCAGACGATTTTCCGCCTCTTTTTGTCACGCGCGGGAAATCAGCTATAAAATTGTTTTCTCCAAATATTTCATCACAGATAATTTTCAAATTACAGTGCTCGTTATCATCAATAGAGATAAAAATAACACCGTCCTTTGAAAGTAAATCACGAGCCAGAAGCAAGCGTGGATACATAAACATTAACCACGCTGAATGCGATGCACTTCCTCTTTTCGTAAGATCGAGGATACGTTCTGCCTGCTCAAGGTCTATACTCAGTCTTACCGAAAGCTCCTCAGCGGTAAAATTAAAGCTATCATTGTAAACAAAGCCGTCAGAACCAGTGTTATAGGGTGGATCAATATAGATGCACTTAACACGTCCTGCATAGGATTTAAGCAAGTGTTTGAGTGCATCAAGGTTATCCGCACTGATATAGATATTCTCACTGTTTTCGTTCTCAGGACGGCTATTATGCTCTACATCAGGCGAAATCACAGTTGTTGTATCTTCTGCCGCCAACAGACGGGCATAGTTCTTGCCTAAAAATTTCAGCTCATAACCCTCATGTGTTACAGCAACCTTGTCACTCAGAAACTCCCTGAAACGCTCAATATCAAAGCTCCCGTCAGACTTGAAGCAGGACGGAAAGTTTTCTTTCAGAATGCTCATCTCTCTGTCATTCGGGGACACTGTTTCGTTGTGAGCCATTATATCCTTTATCATATTGGAATCCTCCATTAAAGACTTCTATTACCAAAATACTACAATGATTTGAAGCAATATATACAAAGTTAATTATAGCACATTCCCCGCAGAAAGTCAATTACTCGGCAACGTGTTTTCTGCGTTTGTACCGAACAAAAGAGGGCGATTCCGTCAAGAATCACCCTCTTATCTTCAATCCTATATCGTAGTAATCATTTCTGAATTTCACTCATTAAGGTAGCTCCGTCCTTGAAGCCGACCTTGTAAGCAGCTCTCATCTCAGCGGCAGCGGTATCGCTCACGCAGTCGAGTATCTTGTGGAACACATCGATCTGCTCCTCACTCAGCGAATCTTCAAACGGTATACAGAGCTTGTTGAACTCATCTGAGAACTCAGCGGAGTGAATATCACCCTGGCGATAGTTGTAAAGTGCATCGATCATCATAATCCGTCCTTTCGGTCATTTCAAACATCATTGTTATTTTACCGATTTTAAGCTGTTTTGGATATGGTGTCCTAATTTATCACTTACAAAAGTTGACGATTACGATCTGTATGCACTTCTTTATGCAGGAGAGGGAAATGATGAAAGCGGTGGAATTACCCCCGAAGGAGCAGCTCAGGCGGCAAAAGAAGCCAACGGCAGAGTGAAGCATAAGACTGATTCTGACAAAACTGATACCGCCGAAACATCAGAGGATAATGAGGAAAGCTCTGAGGGTGAGGAACAGCCCAGATCTGCTCCTATGAATATGAACAGTATCTACCTTGTATTCGGTGCTATCGCTCTGATCGGTATCGGTGCGGCAGGCTTTATGCTGACAAAAAAGAAGTCGAAAAGCCAGTCGGTTTCTGATGACGATCCAGACGATGAGGAAGAAGAAATCTATATTAAGGAAGATGAAGTCTGCATCAAGGAAGATGAGGAAGATTTCAATTTCTATGACGATAACCAGGACGAATAAACGAAAGAAAGGAAAAAACGAATGAATAAGATTTGTAAGATCGGTATCGGTGCAGCCGCACTTGCAGGAGTAGCAACTGTTTCTTCTGCTGTTGCTGAAAGACTCAGAAAGAAGTGGTTTGTTCACGGCTTTGAAGCAGGACAGTTTGTCGGCTATATCAGCGCTTCTGAGAATTACAGTAAGGCAAATGATGAGATCATCAAGGCTGCAACGGATATTGCTGACTCGGCTATAACGATTTCCCGTAAGTACGATAAGCTCTGTGATGACTTTGCAGAGCTTGAAAGAGCTTATGATGAGCTTTGTGCGGAAACTGACGATGAATGATCAATTTTGAACCCATTGGATTCAAAGTTACAGACAACAAAAAACGGACAATGAGAAAAGAGAGAGAATTTGTCTAATGAAAGTTTTAAGTTTATTTGACGGTATCTCCTGCGGCAGACTGGCACTTGAACGTGCCGGACTGCCTGTGGAGTGCTATGATGCCTTTGAAATCGACAAATATGCCGTCACGGTTTCAAAGAATAATTATCCCGATATTGTTCATCACGGGAATGTATTTGACGGCGATTTTACAGAGTTTAAGGGGTATGATCTTCTTCTCGGCGGTTCGCCCTGTACATACTGGAGTGTAGCTAAAAAGAACAGAGAGATCACCTCTGACGGTGAGGGATTCAAGCTGTTTATGGAGTATGTGAGAGCCTTGAATGAAAGTGAGTGCAAGTATTTTCTTTATGAAAATAACTACTCCATTCATCAGAATATCAAGGACGAAATCAGTAAGCAGCTCGGTGTGCAGCCGATCATGATAAATTCGGCTTTGGTATCGGCTCAGAACCGCAAACGCTGTTACTGGACGAATATCTCTGTTACTTCTTTTCCTGCCGACAAAGGTATCCTGCTGAAAGATGTGCTTGAAAGCGGTGTTGCTTGGCAGGACAAGTCTTACTGTATGACGGCAAGGTATTCGGGGGCGATCATCTCCAATACCCTTGAACGCAAACAGAGGACTATGATTGCAGAGCCTATCGGTGCTGCCCAGCGTGGGCGTTATGTTGATGATAATAAAACGGAACAGCATATCGAAGTGCGTGAGGACGGCAAATCCAACTGTTTGACTACGGTGCAGAAAGATACTCTTGTCTGCACTCCAATCCGTATCGGACAGTATGGTAAAGGTGGACAGGGACAGCGAATTTATTCCGTTCGTGGAAAGTCTGTCACACTCTCTGCCAATGGCGGCGGTCAGGGTGCGAAAACAGGTCTGTATAAAATCGACTTGCCTGACGGCGATTACATAATCAGAAAACTCACGCCAATCGAAGCGGAGCGTTTGCAGACTCTTCCTGATAATTATACCGCTGGCATCTCTAATACGCAAAGATACAAATGTATCGGCAACGGCTGGACAGTCGATGTGATTGCTCATATTTTGGGAGGATTAACCTATGAACGATGAAATTCTCAAAACAACTGCTGATGCAGAAAATTACACGATCTACACAAGTATGTGTAAGGCTCAGCGAATACTGATGAAGTCCTATGATCCGATTTGCAGTATCAGCGGCGGAAGTGACAGTGACCTTGTGCTTGACCTTATTCACAAGGTTGACGAGGACGGCAAAGTAATTTATTACTGGATCGATACAGGTCTTGAATATACCGCCACAAAGGAGCATCTCGACTATCTTGAGCAAAAATATGATATTGAGATCAAGAGATTGAAGCCTGATAAGCCTATCCCGACTTGTGTCCGGCAATACGGCGTTCCTTTCCTGTCGAAATATGTTTCCGAACAAATGATGCGTTTGCAGAAGCATCATTTTCAATGGGAGGACGAGCCGTTAGAAGTGCTTTTGAAGAAATATCCGAAGTGCAAGATAGCGCTGCAATGGTGGTGCAACGCTTATTATACACCAGAAAACGGAGTACAGCAGATGAGCAGATTTTCAATAAGCCGCAACAAATGGCTGAAAGAATTTATCATCGCAAATCCGCCTGATTTCCCCATATCCAACAAATGCTGTGAATACGCAAAGAAAAAGCCTGCAAAGCGTTTTATCAAGGAAACCGATGCAGATCTTGAGATAACGGGGATTCGCAAGGCTGAGGGAGGTATAAGATCTGCTAATTACAAGACTTGTTTCTCTGAAAATAAGTCTAAAAACTGTAATACATATCGTCCGATATTTTGGTACACGGATGGCGATAAAAAGGACTATGAGCAGATGTTCGATGTTAGCCATTCACGCTGCTATACTGAATACGGCTTGCGGAGAACAGGCTGTGTGGGCTGTCCGTTCAGCAAGAACATCAATGAGGAGCTTGCAATTATTGAAGAACATGAGCCTGAACTGTACAAGGTTGCTGTCAATATTTTCGGCAAATCATACGAATATACACGAAAATATCGTGAGTTCGTGAAAATGATGAAAGAAAAAGAGAAAGAGGAGAAGAAGCGGCTGAATGAGTAAGCTGAGAATAATTTCCTGTACATACAGAACAGCCTGCGACTATGTAAACCGCTATCATCGGCATCATAATGCACCTGTCGGCTGCAAATTCTGTATTGCTGTATCTGACGGAGAAACTATTCACGGTGTTGCTATCTGTGGCAGACCTGTTTCACGGTATCTTGATAACGGGTTTACCTGTGAAATTCTCAGGGTTTGTACTGACGGAACATATAACGCTTGTTCGATGCTTTACGGCGCTTGCTGCCGTATCGCTAAAGCAATGGGATATACAAAAGTTATCACATATACTCTGATTTCCGAAAGCGGTACAAGTCTGAAAGCAAGCGGTTTCATAAACGAGGGCAAGGCAGGCGGTATGAATTGGACAGGTAATCGAAACAAAAAACAGAATATTCCTCATGAGTTCAAAAATCGGTGGGTCAAATATCTGCGGTAAAGGAGAAATATGATGATAGACTGCATAGCTCTGTTTAAACATCTGCCTGAAATCATGGTTGTAACTGCTATTCTTGCATTTGTGGCAGGAATACATTATCTGATTGAAAGAGCGTTCCTCAAAAAAAGAGAAGCGTAAAAAGAAACAATAAATTACATTAACGGAGGTTTTTATTATGAAAGCAAATAAGATCATTAAGGGTATTTTTGGACTCGGTGTTGTGTCGGGTGTAGCGTATCTCGCATATAAGCTCGGTGAGAGCAACGGCGAGATCAACGAGCGTTTCCGTGACAAGTACGGTGATGATGAGGAAGATTTCAACTTCTATGATTACTATGAGCCGGACGATGGCTGTATAACTCCTGCAGACAGGAGCAAGTCTGCTTGTACAATGGAGGATCTGAAAGATATGACTTCTGTAGAGGAAAGTTCTTCTGAACAGAAGAATAATTTTGCTCCATTAAACAGCATTACAACTGTTCCTGCAACGAGTATAAGAAATCTTCTGCTTTACAGTATTTCAAAAAAGTACATCTCTAATAAGTTTATCAGAGATTATCTTGATGTGGATCGTGACAAGGCGGCAGAGATACTGGCTGAATTTCAGCAGGCAGGCTACATCGGTGATGAAACGGGTAACTACAGATACCCTGTAAATCTTGCTTTTTACGATCTGATCGAGCTGGTCAGAGATAGCAGAGAGAACTAAAAAGCACACTCCCCGTAGGGAATGTGCTTGTGTGGGTGTGGTTATGCGGTAATAGAAGATAACTGAGCTGCAAGCTCCTCAATCTTTTCGATAGGAAGTGCAGTAAACATTGCAATCTGCTCGTTCGTCAATGTTCCATCAGAAAGCATTCTGAGTGCAATTCTGATTTTCTCTTGGGTTTCAGCTTCCTTAGCAGCTTCATTTCTCATATCTTCCATAATTTTGCACATATGGCTCACTCCTTTCGGGGATTTCTTGTAATAACGTGTTCTTTCAGCCATTAAATCAAAGTACATATCATCAGCATTATTGCATCTGAAATCATGTATCAGCTTGGCTAAATCTGAATTATCTTCTTGATTAGTATATGCACCATTGACGAACAAAATATACTCTCCGTCACCAAAGGATTCACCTGTAAGTATATCTGCTCTTTCAAATGTGTAAACAGGACGATTTCCTTTACGCACATCATTTTCTGTTACGAAAATAACATATGTAATCGGCAACTCATCAAAATTTTGTTTTGCAGATAAAAACTCAATATCCATTGCACTGGAATGGTATCTTGCTCTCTGAGGTGTTGCGCCCATGTCAGCTCTTTGAATTTCAAGATTGAACTTTCGTCCCTCACTGTCTGTTGCGAGAACGTCCAAACAAATTGACCTT
>UQXS01000119.1 GCA_900545125.1 uncultured Ruminococcus sp. | reverse complement strand
GCAACAAGAAATACATGAACATGAAGCACTTGGAGGCGGCTCTGGACGACGCCTCCATTGCCGGCTGACTTCACTCAGCCGGAGCCTGCAAATAAATTTGCGCATAAATCTTGACGGCACCCTACTGTATAAAGAAGATTGTGTGACTGGCCTCTCGTAAAAAGTAGCGCTTTTATGATAGCACACTTATCCGAATTGTGCAAGATAGTTTATATAGATATTTTGCAGAGTAGGAGGATAATAGTATGTGGGTTTATAGCCGTTACATTACTAAAAACGGTGTCCGCATTTACCGAAAAGACGGGAAAGTTTTCCGCTTTTGGGTTGATGATAGTCGTGTAACACGAGACACCGCTTCTCATGAGGACGAAGAGTAACTCCATACATAATGGGACATGCCAGTTGTCCCTAGTCCTAGTTATAGGTTATAGTCCGATGGTAGGGAAATAGAGTTTTATTGCCGATGCGAGCAGCATTTTCTAGTACGTACTAGGAAATGCTGCTACGTTTTATGATATAACCAACAATATGTTTTCGCTTATCCTTTGCAACTCTATATCTTGTTTTCGTTGTTCATAACCTATTTATCATTAATTTTTGATTCCTGCTGGTCGGTTTATCCGGCTCACTATATGCGATTTTACCTTCTAACATAAGTTCTTTTATTGCCTTGGATAACGCGTCAGTCACTTTTGTGTATCCAAGTTTTTGGGCAAGCTGCGATGTAGATATGGCACCTAGATCAGAGAGCGTAGCAATTATAAGTTCCTTGATTTCAGCTTGGTTTCGCTTACCTTTGGTGGTACAGATTTGCGTAGGTTGAATATTAATAATGAAGTCTTTGTGTATGGGCAGTATCACAGTTAAATAAGTACGATCTTCATCTGTCTCAAAAGTTGGCAAACCAGAACCGTTTTGCTCCATAGAGCGCAGAATGGTTGGTATACCGGTATTGCGCCCTTCAACAAGTTTTAGTTCTTTAAGGAAATCGCCAATCCTACGGTTACGATAACGCCGAGATACCATGCGTCTGTTTGCAAGATCGCTATCGGTAATTGTCCTGTCCGGTCCAGGAAGGCTGGTTATCTCCATTTTTTCAGGAGTGACTGTTACGGTGATCGGTTCACCTATCTGATAGGATTTATGGTATACGGCATTTGAAAGAGCTTCTTCGACCGCTGCATATGGAAAATTGTAAATACGTTCGGCTTCCGCTTGACCTGAGATCTTTGTAATCTTTTCTTTTATAATGTAGTTCTGAATATAACTCAATGCGTCTCTCAACTGCTTATCAAGTGGGCCGGAGAAAACCTTTTCTGTCATACCAATTCCGGTAGGATCAGGTTTGTCAACGACCTCTATGCGAGCATATTCAAAGAAATGATCTGGCGCTTCATTAAAAAACATTAAGCCAACATTTCTAGGCTTTCTGAACTCACTCGGTCCGCCAAGAAGCCGCATATCTGAGGCCAAATCCTCCAACGGACGTTTTAGCGCTTCACGCTGCAGATTGCTTCCTACAGAATAAAGATATTCTGAAATCAGGCTCGGACGCATATCGTCTACATTTGCCAGCATATTTGCTCGGTCATCAAATGGAACGTTATTTGCCAACATAAACAGCTCTTTTTCTTCCAATGCATTGGCGCGGATGGTATTAGACAGTTTTCGGATATAGTAAGCCTTTTCAGACTTTGTGGGCTTATCTGGAAGAATAGCGACCGGGCACTTGTATGGACGAACCTCACCTCCCGGAATCCATAGCACTAGGATATGTTTTCCGTCATATAAGGCATGTTCAACAACCGGAACATAACGAGGCTCTATCAAGTTACACTTCTGCAGCAGTTCCTTGCTTATACGGTCAATAGATTCCGGATTGATCCCTTCTATAGGAATCTTCGGCATCCCATTTTCTTCTTCAACTCCAATAATGATATAACCGCCGCCCCAGTTATCAATATCGTTGGCGAAAGCACATATTGAATGTGTAATAGGTTCGGGATTCCAACTCTTTTTGTACTCGACTCGCGCATTTTCCACGACTCTGCGGTTAATCAGATCTGCGATGTTGATTGGTAAAGCCATATAAAACCTCCTAACCTGTGCAAGACATACCCCTGATAACATTACCCTTTAACATACCCCTATTATATCAGGGGTATGAAAAAAATCAATCGAATTTTATAACATCGATTGTTAAATTAAGGCGCTGTCCTTCAAGATTCCCGTGATTTCACTACTTGTCTCTACCGTCACACTCTCGACCACCTAACAGATCAGCGTCTTAGCCCATTCAGTTATCGCCGTAGGTGTTGCTTCTGCTTCCCTTCGACATTAATCTGTATGAGCCGCGGCTTTACCGCTTTCGGTTAACATCCGTTGTATCTCATCACGCTAGACTTTCAGCGCAGTCCCCCCGGTTCGCACTTGGATATACTCCTTTGCAGTCACATAGTCTCATACTCGCTATTATCTATCGCGGAGTACTTCGCAACTGCTATCCGAAATATGGGTTGCTTTGCTCCGGCCTCATCCATTGGCTGTACCAGAAGCAAATCATCAAACTCCTGTTGCAACTCTAAAGTCTTAGGTGCTTCCAGCGCGTTTTTGCCTTTCTATTAAACTCGGATTGTGAATCAGCGCGTTGACAATACAGCGCACATCTGCCTCAGCCTGTATTGCAGGGCGCTTATCGCTCAGTTTATACGGTACTTCCGACCGACCTGTTTGAATCTCGGACGACCTTATGCTTTTAGCCACTCGAACTCTTCACAGGATAAATTTTAAGGATACCTCTCTATCTCCAAAAGCTTCAAGCCTCCCCATTATGCGCAGGTATTCCTCTTCCGAAATAGGGAGTGGAATGCTTGCAACTTCGTACTATGGATGTGCTCTGTTACCGAGCGCAAGTATGAATGATCATTTTTTTACCTCCCGCATTTTGGTTCTCAGGCATTCATCGATGCCGTGCCAACAGCGCCATTGGAAGATGCCGATATACAGTTCTTCAGTAATGTTCTCTGCACGGCACGCGGATGCACTTGTCAGATACAGCTCGATACGCGCGCGTATTCCATGTTTTTCTCGCTGCAGCAATAATACTCAGAGGCCTCGCCTTTAAGGCGCCATATGGAGCGTGATGTTGCTAGCGTTTTGATAAGGCAGCGGTCATATTGACCGCTGCGCGTTGCTAGCTTAGTTGCGCTCACAGTGCGCAGCTTATGTCAGGGCTTCATCTCATTTTCATATGTAGATTCAATTTGTTTTGCTTACGAGTCTGGGGGCATGTCTACGGATTTTGAAATATCCCGCTTCATCAAGAATATAATCATATATCCAGCCGCGCGCCTTGAATGCATTGAGTATGGCCACATTGTCGCTGGTGTTTTCAAACTTTGGTCTACTACGGGAATCGAATATTTTTACGAACTCATCCAGATGGAGCGCGAATAAATATTTGGATATCTCGGTTCGATCTGCACAAGAAATATCTGCGATAATTAAATCGACTTTATACGGATTGGCAATTGCGTCCGACACGATGATGTCGTACAGTAGTTCAGCGGATACTGATTGTGGCGCAGAAGTTATTCGAGTAATATTGTCCACAGCATTATTAAATATAATTTCCTTTATAGGCTGCGGCTCATCAACATAAGACCGATATAGGTTTTCCAGATCACTTTGATCAAGATTGTTTCTAAGGATATATGCGCGTACAATCGGTGAAAGGTTTTTGCCTGTAATAGACACTGGCGCAGCTGTAAATTCGAGAAGGCCAAGCTTTATAGAGTCATCAACATCCCAAGTAAGTATCTTACAAAGCTCTTCATATTCAAATATCCGGCTGGTCATTAGCTGCATATAGTCCATAATGTGCTTACTAATAAGCATATATAGGCAAGAATGGTAATATCCCCGGAAGAATTGCAATGTATCTACATCCATTACAACCGTATATCCTGCGGCTGTTCTGTCGCCGCTATCGTTATGACTCTTGCGGTGTTTTCCTGTGCCATGCGCCGGTTCACCTCCCTCTGCAGCAACACACAATACCACAACACCTTTCACAAAGCTACTGAAATATCAAGAAAATGTGCAAGATAATAAGCAAGTTCCCTCCGTCTGCACTAACTCCCATCTGCTGCCTGATACGCAAGAAAGTACGCAAGTTAATAAGCAAGATGTTTTTCCCGGACTTATTTCCACTTGATTTTATTCTCGATGAATGGTATAACTGACTTGAAAGTTGGGTAACATTTGCACTAAGTTTTAAGTGAGCGGAGTTTGCCATGAGTAATATCATTAGAAGAGATTATTATCTTCAAAAACTGATCGATCGAAAAGAAAACGGGTTAGTAAAAGTCATAACCGGAATAAGACGGTGCGGGAAAAGCTTTCTGCTGTTCAACTTGTTCTATGACTATCTGATAGACAGTGGTGTCAAACCGGAGCAAATCATCTCGATTGCGCTCGATGACGACACCTTCGTAGACTACCGTGATCCAGCCGAGCTTTCCAAGTATATTCGCTCCAAGTTGGTCAATCCGGATATGTACTATATCCTTATCGATGAAGTGCAGTATGCCATTGCAAAGGATGAACTTAAAGCCCCCGAAACGATTCGGCTTTATAACGTGCTCAACGGATTGATGCGTCTGCGGAATGTAGATATTTATGTTACCGGAAGCAATTCTAAAATGCTTACAAAAGATGTGCTGACTGTTTTTCGCGGCAGAGGCGATGAGGTTCGTGTATATCCGATTTCCTTCAAAGAATATTACAATTCTGTTGGTGGTGATAAATCTGAAGCATACGAGGAGTACGCTTTGTATGGCGGAATGCCGCTGGTTTTTTCAAAAAGGACCGACGCAGATAAAATGGCGTATCTGCAGAGTCTGTTCACCGAGGTGTATTTTAAGGACATTTCTGAGCGCTACGATATTGAGCTTCCGGATGTACTCGAGGAGCTGACTGACGATCTATGCTCATCTATCGGCTCCCTGACTAATGCAAGCAAGATATCAAACACTCTCAAATCCATAAAGGGCATATCTGTTTCCGGTACCACAGTATCAAACTATCTTGGCTATCTCACGGAGTCTTTCCTGTTCAGCAATGCCAAGCGCTACGATATAAAAGGCAAGAAGTATTTTGAGTATCCCTCAAAGTATTACTGCACGGACGTCGGGCTGCGCAATGCAAGGCTGAACTTCAGGCAGCAGGAAGAAACTCACATCATGGAGAACATCATCTACAATGAACTTCTTTGCAGGGATTACTCCGTTGATGTGGGGGTTATAGAGATATCTGCCCGTGCCGACGGGAAAGTCTCAAAGAAGCAGTGCGAGATAGATTTCATTGCCGCAAGAGGTTCTAAGAAGTATTACATTCAATCTGCACTCAATGTCAGCGACCCTGCCAAAATGGATACTGAGCTCAGACCGCTTAAAAACACAAAGGACTTTTTCAAAAAAATCATTATCAGCAAAACCTCAATGAAACCTTGGACAGACAATGACGGTATTCTGCACTTGGGTCTTTATGAGTTCCTGCTGAATGAAGAATCCCTTGATTTGTGATTGGCTAAACGGAAATAATAAGCCTTGCGCCGGTCTGTTTGGCAACGCGGGAAAGGATTTTTTCAGCTTCCCTCTGCGTGATCAGCCCGTTGTTCCGCAGCTCTCTGAGGATCGTCGCGTCACCCACAGGTCTATATCTACTGTCATATTAAACCTCCATATGATTCGAGCCGGGCGGATACCCGGCTCTTTGTCTATTCACTTACCCTCTCGCAGAAGACGAGAAGCCTCTGCCGACCGCCGGTGTTCGGCGGATGGCAGGTCAGGAGGGTCACAAGGTCGCGCCCCTCCTGTATCTTTATTGCGTCAACATCGTCCGGTGAGATGATTTGTATGTCCACCACCTCGTATTTCATTAACGTCCATACATTATCTATGTACACAAGGTCGCCTATTTGAAGCTCGTCAAGGTTCAGAAAATACGGATATCCGTTCCAGCCGCGATGACCGGCAATCACGGCGTTGGTATTGACGCCGCCAATGGGGACGCTCGTCTGCCCAAGCACCGCTGCTCCGTTTGCCATGTTCTCATCGTCCGCACCGAGGTACAGCGGCAATGTTACTTCAAGCTTTGGAATGTAGATTATCCCGAATGTCTCATCCTGCAAGCCATACTGCGTTAAGATAAACGCCGGTTGCTCGTATGCTGCTGCGTTTGTGAGTGCTATTTGCTTACCCTCGTACAGCCAAGTGTTGTACTGCTCTATCTGATCACGGAGCTGCGCATACGGTGTTGACTCAGGTGTATCCTGCTGTACGGATTGCATCTGCTCTAACTGCTGGATAAAGCTATCGTTGGCTTCGTCCACCTGCTTCTGCCGGGAAGCACGCTCCATTAGCGGCTTGAAGGTAACAAAGAGTCCAACTGCGGCGAGGAGTGCCATAAGGCCGAGAAGGATCATCTTAGCCTTTTTCATGCAGCCCTCGCTTTCTCCGCCTCGGACGTATGCGGTTTATCTCATAGACTATCCCGATGGCGGCTATGCAGATAATGCCAAGCCCTATGCCCTTGAAATATTCCTGCTGCCATGTGGACTGTGTTACACCCTCGCGCTCATTCCTCTCAGCCTTGAGATTTTCTACATACTCTGCTTGGTCGTTTCGTATCCTCGTACCGCGTACCATGAGTCGATGAGTGTTGACACCGTATGGAGTGCAGGTCACAAGCGTACACACATCATGCTCCGGCAGGATCACAAGCTTTGACGTATCCTCCGGGAGCACAGTGTTTATCTCCAGCACCATGTACGCCATAGTCTCATCAAGCGTGTGAACGTAGAACGCATCGCCGCACTCCAGCTTATCCAAATCTGAAAACAGCCGCTGTCCGGCAAGACCGGAGTGGGCTGTTAGCACCGTATGTGAAGTTTCCCCGCCGACCGGCAGAGAGCTGCCGAGCAGATGCCCGACCCCTCTGTCCAGGCTGTCATCACCAGTGCCGTGGTAGATGGGCAAGTTTACGTCTATCTTCGGGATATCGACGTACCCCATTATCCCGTCGCCGCGGATGTTCAGCAGGTTCTCATAGTTCTCCGCGGCAGATTTGAGCGCTTCTTCCGAGAATGAGAGGTTATCTGCGACGCCTGGGATCAGCGTCCGGTTATACGCCAAAGCCGCCTCCTTTGCCTTTTGCAGTTCTGTATCATCCATATTGCTGACAGCCTTCTCATATCTGGTCTGAACTATAGACTGGTACTTGACGGCGGTGAAATTACTTATGACAGGGTACAGGCAGACGAGCAGAGCAATAATTAATATTGTTAGTCCTAATATAATCTTTGCTTTTCTGCTCATACGCGAAAACGGGAAGCAGGTTTCTTAGCCTGCCTCCCTGACCTTTACTTATTTGTTTCTTTCTTCTTGTCTCTGAACGCGAAGTATATAACAACAACTGCGACAGCCACAAGACTCAGGCCAATAGCCGGGAACATCCAGTTGCCGTAGCCGCCTGTCTTGGGCAGGTCAAAGCCCTTGGTGTTGACAACTGTCAGAG